>NZ_AKJJ01000080.1:0-81965 GCF_000282395.1 Pseudomonas sp. GM55
CTCTTCTGTAGGAGCGAGCTTGCTCGCGATGGACGTCAACGATAACGCGGGCTGCCTGAATGCCCGCGGTGTCCTGGCGTTTTTCGCGAGCAAGCTCGCTCCTACAGTTTTTCGCGGAGTCTTCTCTACCTCAATTGTCGCCTTGCGGCGCAATCATCCGGGTTTTCGGTGAGCCGTTCGAGTTGTGCTGGTAGATCGTCTGCGGCTGCCCCAGGTCGTTGAAAAACACCTGGCCGATCCCCGCCGAGTTCCATAGTCGTTCACCGGCTTCGGCGTGTTCCGGGACATGCGGGACGATGCGCATGCGTCGACGTTTGGTCAGCCAGTTCAGCGGTGAGCGGGGCGAGTACAGCCAGCGGTTGAGGCGGTCGAACCACTCGAGCAGGGTGGCCGGGAATTCATTCTTGATGCCGCTGCTGGTGATCTGCCAGATACGCGGCCCGGCCTTGCGGTGGCGGATCAGCACTTCGTAGACGAAGGAGTAGTGCACGTCGCCCGACAGCACTACGTAGTTACCCGGCGTGCGCGAGTGGCGGAAAATGTTCAGGATCACCTGGGCTGCGCCGCGATGGGCCATCCAGTTTTCCGCGTCCACCAGCAGTGGATAACCGCACCAGCTGAATACCCGCTGCACGGTTTCAATCAGTTTCACGCCGAAGATCGGTGCCGGCGAAACGATGATGGCGCTCGGGTGGTCCAGCAGGTCCTGTTGCAGTTCGCTGAGGGCTTCCCAGTCGAGCAGACCGGAAGGCTGCTTGAGGTTCATCTCGCTGCGCCAGCGCCGGGTGCGGGTGTCGATCACCACCATGGCCGGAGTGGTCGGCAGCACGTAATGCCAGTGCTGAAACTTCAGCAGATCATCGATCAGATCATCCTGGACCCTGCTGTCGAGGTGACGTTCGTGTGTGCCGGCGCTCAAGGCAGCGGCCTTTTCCAGCACGGCACCGAACGCATCCGGATGGTTGCCCCAGCCCTGGCACAACATGTACGCCAGCAGTGCGTTGCCGATGATGCGTCGGGAGAACGGATGGCCGTAGGCCGTTTCTTCCCATTGCGCGGAAAGGTTCCAGTCGTCGGTGATGTCGTGGTCGTCGAAGATCATCAGCGTCGGCAGATGCGCCAGTGCCCGCGCGACGTTGCCCAGGCCTGCCTTGAAGGCATCGATGCGCGTCTGTTCAAGGGCATAGCGCTTGAGTCGTTCCGGCGTCAGCGTCGGCGGCTGGGGTGTGATCAGGGTCCAGGGCGTTGGCGACCAGACGAGCAGGTACATGGCCATGACTTCGGCGAAGGTCACCAGATGGTTGTCGGCATTGCTGCTGGTGAAAATCGGCTTGCGTGCGCCACCGAAAAATCGTTCGCGCAGGGTTTCATTGGCTTGCAGTGCCGGCAGCAGGTCCGCACGGTGGTAGTAACTGGCCGGATGCTCGTAGAGCCTGGCGCTGTCGCTGACCACGGCGCCTTCGAGGTGTTCCCCGTACAGGCCCAGGCGCTCGATCAAGGCGTGAATCGCCCGCAACATCGGCCCCGCGACATCGTCGGCGTAGACCTGATCGCCCGTCATCATCAGCAGTGCCGGGCGGTCCTTGGCGGCGTGTTGCTGCGCCAGTAACCGGTCGACGCAGAGCATGCCGTCCGCCGCCGGGTGATGAGGCTTGCGGCAAGAGCCGTGCAGCAACTGATCGACCCGTGCGCGCAGCACGAAGTTCGGGCAACGGGCATCGCCATACAGCAGGTGTGGCGCCCAGTCGGCGATGCCTTTTTCCGCGCCATCGATCAGCAGGTCATAGTCGATCGTTTCGTCGCAGGGCAGGGCGCAATCCAGGTGCACATCGATCAAATGCACGAAGGCATGAGCCCCCACTGCAATCACCGTGCATTGCTCGGCATCGAGACGGATATCGCCCACGCCCTGCAAGCGCAAGGTCAGCGCCAGCGCCCGGGAACCCACCAGCCACAGCACCAGCCGCGTGGGCTCAAGACGCCGCAACAGCGGGCCGGCCAGGACTGGCGGCAGGGCTTGGTGATCGTCGGGCAGTGGCAGTGTTTCGAACATCCGGGGTCAAGGCTCTTGGGGCATCGAAGCGGGCGATGATAGCGCAGGTGACGACCGGACAACCCACCGACACTGGGCGCCACCGAAAACAAAACGGACAAGCCCTCCGGATAGCAAGGAGGGAGCTGCCGCGCCTGTCATCAAATGAAAAGCCATTGTCGTCTGATGAGAAGCGTCTCAACAGGCCGCGTCCTACAGTCCAATCAGCGCAATTCGATGCAACACGCCCATATTGCAGATTGGAGAATAAGAAAAATGGCCAAAGCCGTACGCTTTTACGAAACCGGTGGTCCCGAAGTTCTACGTTATGAGGACGTCGAAGTCGGCGAACCCGGTCCCGGCCAGGTTCGGCTTCGTCATGTGGCAGTCGGCCTGAACTATGCCGACACCTATTTCCGTAACGGTACCTATGCGATTCCTCTGCCCAACGGCATGGGCGTCGAGGCCTCTGGCGTCGTCCAGGCCGTTGGTGAAGGGGTCACCAACGTCGAGGTCGGTGATCGCGTCACCTACACCGGTTTTCTCAATACTCTCGGCGCCTACAGCACCGAGCGCCTGATCCCGGCCGCGCCGCTGATCAAGCTGCCGGAAACCATCAGCTTCGAGACGGCTGCAGCGATGACCATGCGCGGTTTGACGTCCTCCTACCTGATGCGTCGCATCTACGACTTCAAGGCTGGCGACAGCATCCTGCTGCACGCCGCTGCCGGTGGTGTCGGCCTGATCGTTTCGCAGTGGGCCAAATTGCTGGGCCTGAACGTCATCGGCACCGTGTCGACCGACCTCAAGGGTGAAATCGCCAAGGCTCACGGCTGCGACCACGTGATCAACTACAGCCATGAAGACGTCGCTGCGCGGGTTCGCGAGTTGACCGATGGCGTGGGCGTCAACGTGGTGTTCGACAGCGTTGGCAAAAACACCTTCGAAGGTTCCCTGAACTCGCTCAAGCGCCGCGGCCTGATGGTTTGCGTTGGCACCGCGTCCGGGCCGATCCCGGCTTTCGATCCGGTGATGCTGGCGATGAAAGGCTCGCTGTTCCTGACCCGTCCGGCCCTGGCCGACTACATCGCCGACCCGGCAGAGAAAGCCGCCCTGGCCGGCGAACTGTTCGACCACGTCGGCAGCGGCCGGATCAAGATCGAGATCAACCAGCACTACGCCTTGCAGGACGCCGTGCAGGCCCATCGCGACCTTGAATCACGCAAGACCACGGGCTCGTCGATTTTCGTCATTTAAGGAGCGGCCAGCCATGAAAGTCGAACAGTTGACCTGCAGCATCGGCGCCGAACTGATCGGCGTCAATCTGGCCGACGCCGTCCATGACGACGGTCTGTTTGCCGAGATTCGTGCCCAGTTGCTCAAGCACCGCGTGGTGTTCCTGCGTGATCAGGACATCACCCGCGCCGAACACGTGGCCTTCGCCCGGCGCTTCGGTGAGCTGGAGGATCACCCGGTGGCCGGGAGCGATCCGGATCATCCGGGGCTGGTGCGGATCTACAAGAATCCGGACCAGCCGATGGACCGCTATGAAAACGCCTGGCACACCGACGCCACCTGGCGCGAGGCGCCGCCAATGGGTTGCGTGTTGCGCTGCGTGGAATGCCCGCCGGTCGGCGGCGACACCATGTGGGCCAACATGGTCGAGGCTTACGCGCGTTTGCCGGAAGACGTGAAGGTGAAGATCGCCGACCTGCGTGCCCGCCACAGCATCGAAGCGAGTTTCGGTGCGGCGATGCCGATCGAAAAGCGCCTGGCGCTCAAGGCGATGTACCCGGACGCCGAACACCCGGTGGTGCGCACCCACCCGGAAACCGGCGAGAAGGTGCTGTTCGTCAACGCCTTCACCACCCACCTCAGCAACTACCACACCCCTGAGCGGGTGCGCTTCGGCCAGGACGCCAACCCCGGCGCCAGCGAATTGCTGCGTTATCTGATCAGCCAGGCGTACATCCCCGAGTATCAGGTGCGCTGGCGCTGGAAGCCCAACAGCATCGCCATCTGGGACAACCGCAGTACCCAGCATTACGCCGTCATGGATTACCCGCCGTGCCATCGCAAGATGGAGCGTGCCGGGATCATCGGCGACAAGACCTACTGATCCACCCCTTCTGCATTAGCACTCGTTAACACGTCTGCCCGGCACGACCCCGGGTGGACGGGACAATCATAAGAACTGGAGTAGACCATGCAATTCTTCGACGATTCCCTGCACCCGGAAAACATGGAAAAGGTAGTCATCACCGTGGCCCCGTACGGCCCGGAATGGATGCCTGAAGACTTCCCGGAAGACATCCCGCTGACCATGGACGAGCAAGTCCAGAAAGCGGTCGATTGCTATGAAGCCGGCGCCACCGTACTGCACCTGCATGTACGTGAACTGGACGGCAAGGGTTCCAAGCGTCTGTCGAAGTTCAATGAGCTGATCGCCGGTGTGCGTGAAGCGGTGCCGGACATGATCATCCAGGTCGGTGGTTCGATTTCCTTCGCCCCGGAAAGCGATGGTGAAGCCGCCAAGTGGCTGTCTGACGATACCCGCCACATGCTGGCCGAACTGACGCCGAAACCGGATCAGGTCACCGTGGCGATCAACACCACCCAGATGAACATCATGGAGCTGCTGTATCCGGAATACCTGGAAGGCACCTCCCTGGCCAACCCGCTGGTCCA
Source organism: Pseudomonas sp. GM55 (assembly GCF_000282395.1). Lineage (NCBI taxonomy): Bacteria > Pseudomonadati > Pseudomonadota > Gammaproteobacteria > Pseudomonadales > Pseudomonadaceae > Pseudomonas > Pseudomonas sp. GM55. Next base: position 4,721 of record NZ_AKJJ01000080.1, read on the forward strand.
GGCTGCCTACAGCGAAATGACCGTACCAGCAGGTCCCGCCTGGGTCGCCGAGCACCTCAAGCGCCTGATGGACAACGGCATCCAGCCACACTTCCAGCTGACCGGCATGCATGCCATGGAAACCCTCGAGCGCCTGGTGCGCAAGGGCATCTACAAGGGCCCGCTGAACCTGACCTGGATCGGCATCGGCGGCGGTTTCGATGGCCCGAACCCGTTCAACTTCTTCAACTTCATCCACCGTGCGCCGGACGGTTGCACCCTGACCTCCGAATCGCTGCTCAAGAACGTGATGCCGTTCAACACCATGTCGATGGCCATGGGCATGCACCCGCGGGTGGGCAATGAAGACACTATCATTGATCACAAGGGCGATCGCTTCGGCTCGGTGGCGCAGATCCAGCAAACCGTGCGCATTGCCCACGAACTGGGGCGCGAAATCGCTACCGGCAAGGAAGCTCGCGAGATCTACCGCATCGGCGTGCAGTACGAAACCATTGAGGAAACGCTGCTGGCCAACGGCATGGCCCCCAACCGCAAGGCCGGGCAGAAAGGCGTGCCGCAACGCGGCTGACCGATCAGGTGCGCGAGAGGTCGTGACCTCCCGCGCACCGAACTGCAACACGCTTGATAAAAAAAATAAAACGAAGCTTTGAGGAGGCTGCATGGCCTTTCACCCAATCGCCGCCGGCGATGACGACACGAGTAGTGTCGGCGTTGCGCGCCAATACGCCTGGATCGTCTTTGCACTGACGTTCGGCCTGTTGATTTCCGATTACATGTCGCGTCAGGTACTGAACGCGGTGTTCCCGTTGCTCAAGAGCGAGTGGGCACTGAGCGACGGTCAGCTCGGACTGCTCAGCGGCATCGTCGCACTGATGGTGGGCCTGCTGACATTCCCCCTGTCGTTGATGGCCGACCGCTTCGGCCGGGTCAAGAGCCTGGCGCTGATGGCAATGCTCTGGAGTCTGGCGACTCTGGGCTGCGCGCTGGCCCAGGACTATCAGCAGATGTTCATCGCACGATTCATGGTTGGCGTCGGCGAAGCGGCCTACGGCAGTGTGGGCATCGCCGTGGTGATTTCGGTGTTCCCCAAACACATGCGCGCCACCCTGGCCAGTGCCTTCATGGCCGGCGGGATGTTCGGCTCGGTGTTGGGCATGGCCCTGGGCGGCGCCATCGCGGCCAAGCTGGGCTGGCGCTGGTCGTTCGCCGGCATGTCGCTGTTTGGCCTGGTGCTGGCGCTGCTCTATCCGCTCATCGTCAAGGAGGCACGCATCGCTCCGCAGCGTGCCGCTCAAGTGGCGAACAAGGCCACGACAGCGGTCAAGCAGCCGTTGCGCACGCTGTGGTCCAGCCGTTCGGTGGTAGCGACCTACGTTGCCAGCGGCTTGCAGTTGTTCGTTGGCGGTACGGTGATGGTGTGGATTCCCAGCTACCTCAACCGCTACTACGACATGCCCACCGACAAGGCTGGCGGCATGGCGGCGATCATCGTGTTGTGCAGCGGTACGGGAATGATTCTGTGCGGCATGCTCAGCGATCGCCTGTGTCGCCACTCGCCGGAGCGCAAGGTCAGCCTGGCCATCGGGTTTTGCCTGGGCAGTTGCCTGCTGTTGTCGGCGGCGTTCGCCTTGCAGGCGGGGCCGGTGCAACTGCTGCTGATCTGCCTGGGCATGCTGATTGCCACCGGCACCACCGGCCCGTGCGGCGCGATGGTTGCCAACCTGACCCATTACTCGGTGCACGGTACGGCGTTCGCCACGCTGACCCTGGCCAACAACATGCTGGGGCTGGCACCGGGGCCGTTCATCACCGGCCGCGTGTCCGACCTGATCGGTCTGCATGCCGCGTTTCAATTGGTGCCACTGGTCAGCCTCGCGGCAGCAGCGGTGTTCTTTTATGCCAAGTGTCATTACCACAGAGATATTGCCCGCCTTCAGGGTCAGCGCGTGCCTGACCCTGTCAGTGAAGCCGGGCTAGAGGTGAAGTTGTGAGTCGTCGTTTACGTATTGATGTGTTTTTCGATTTTATCTGCCCCTGGTGCCTGATCGGCAAACGCCAACTGGAGCATGCGCAGGTCCAGTTTCGCAGTCGCCACCCGGATGTGCAGATCACCACGGTGTGGCATGGCGTGCAGTTGTTGCCGCAGTTGCCGGTACAAGGTGAGCCCTTCGCCGATTTCTATCGCAAGCGTCTGGGCAACGCTGACGCCGTGACCATGCGCCAGAGCCAGGTACAGCAGGCTGCCAGGGCAGTCGGACTGACCATCGACCTCAGCTGCATCGAGACCATGCCCAACACCGCTGACGCTCATCGTCTGTTCGAGCGTGCCAGTGAGCTGGGCAATGCGGCTCAACGTGAAATGTTGCTCGAACGACTGTTCGCCGCGTATTTCCTGAGACGCGAAAACCTCGGTTGCCGCGAGACCTTGCTCGCCATTGCCCGCTCCTGTGGCGTCGATACGGACGGGTTGCTCGATTGCCTGAAGGGCGACGCCACGCCATTTGAAGGTTCCCCCGACGCAACCAGTGGTGTGCCGAGCTTTCAGTTCGACCGCCGCGTGACGGTGATCGGTGCGCAACCTGCTCAGGCGCTGCTCGCGGCGATGAACGAAGCCCTCAAGGACAGTGATCGCGAGCGGCAACCGGCATGACCCGGCGCATTCCCGTACCTGCCGGCAAACACCCGCAGGCCGGTGGCCGGGCGCTGTTCGAATTCGAAGACAAAAGCCTGGCGTTGTTCAACGTCGACGGGCATTTGTTTGCCATCGACGACAGTTGCCCGCACCAGGGCGCGTCGCTGTGTGGCGGGCGTCTTGAGGGGCGGGTGATTCAATGCTGCGCCCATGGCCTGCGTTTCGATTTGCACAGCGGCTACCTGCTCAATTCCAAAGCCGTAAAAGTCACGAGCTACCCGGTCGAGATCATCGACGACCAGGCGTTCATCGTCATCGTTCCCGAGGAGGCCGCGCCATGAGCGCCATTGCTCTCACCCGTATCCACAGTCGCACGCGCGAACTGGCACCGGGTTTTATCGTCAGCCTGATCGTGGCCGCTGCCGCATCGTTTTTGTCCGAGCACTACGGTGCGCCGGTCATGCTGTTCGCCTTGCTGCTGGGCATGGCCCTGAACTTTCTCGCCGATGACGGCCCGTGCAAGGCCGGTATCGAGTTCACCGCCCGCACGGTACTGCGCATTGGCGTGGCACTGCTGGGCATGCGCATCACCCTGGAGCAAATGGCGGCGCTGGGCTGGAAGCCGATAGCGCTTGTGGTGATCCTGGTGGTGGTGACCATCAGTGTCTCGGTGGTCGCGGCTAAGGCCCTGGGTTTCCAGCGTCTGTTCGGCATGCTGACCGGTGGCGCGACGGCCATCTGCGGCGCCTCGGCGGCACTGGCCCTGGCGGCGGCGCTGCCGAACCATCCGCAGAAAGAACGCGCCACATTGTTCACGGTGATCGGCGTCTCGGCGCTGTCCACGCTGGCGATGATCGTCTACCCGATGATCGCCAACTGGCTGCAGTTGTCGCCGCAGGTGGCGGGTGTGTTCCTCGGCGCCACGATCCATGACGTGGCCCAGGTGGTCGGCGCTGGCTACAGCATGTCGACCGAGACCGGCGACACGGCCACGGTGGTCAAGCTGATGCGCGTTGCCATGCTGCTGCCGGTGATCGTCACCGCGGCGATGATCACCCGCATGCAAGGCGCCGACACGACCGGCAAGCGCCCGCCGCTGTTGCCGTGGTTCGCCGTCGGCTTTCTGATCCTGGCCTGCATCAACAGCACCGGATGGGTGGCGCCTGCGGTGCAAGGATCGGTCAACGAACTGTCGCGCTGGTGCCTGGTGATTTCCATCAGTGCCCTGGGTATGAAGACCCGGCTCAAGGAGCTGGCGGCGGTCGGGATCAAGCCGATTCTGTTGATGGTGGGGGAGACGGTGTTCCTCGTCGTGCTGGTGCTGTTGTTACTGCGCTGGGGGCTCTGAGCGCGTCACCACCCATGGTTTTATGGCAGGGCTGCACGGCATTGACTCCTCATGCCGTGAGGCTCTCGACCGGTGTCACAAACACCGGTTCTTCGCGGCGACTGTACCAGCAGTCGCCGTTTTTTTTTGCCAGGTCGACTCAGGGCTCTTTCGGGCCTGCGACAGGTTTTGCGCTGGATTGCCTTTGCGCCCGCCACGTCGCCGGCGGCATGCCGAACTGGCTGATGAACCAGCGGGTAAACGAGCTCGCCATCGAGTAGCCGAGCATGTCCGCGATGCGGCTTAGCGAGTAGTTCGGGTTGTCCAGGTAACGCAGCACCAGGTCGCGGCGCACGTCGTTGATCACGTCGTTGAAGGCGCAGCCGTCGTCCTTGAGGCGGCGTTGCAGGGTGCGCACGTTCATGCCCTGGCTCTGGGCGACCTGTTCGATAGTGGCGCGGCCCATGGGCAGTAGCAGGTAGATGGCCTTGCGCACCTCGAACAGCATCGAGGCGCCTTCGTGGTTCTGCAACGAATCGAGGTAGCTCTGGGCGTAACGGGCCATGGCCGGGTCGGCGTTGGGGTTGGTCATGTCGAGGCTGATGTCGGGGCAGACGATGCCGTTGAACTCGCTGCCGAACTCCAGGTTGCAGCCGAACAGCCGGCGATGCAGGTGCAGGTTCTCCGGTGGCTGGTGCATGAAGTTGACGCTGTAGGGGTGCCAGTGTGAACCGAGCAGGGCCGAGCAGAGGCGGAACATCACGCCGATGGCCAGCTCCGTGGCCTGACGGCTGGGCATCGGCGTTTCGGTGACCACCTCTTCGCGAATGATCACCATCTTGCCGGCCTCTTCAATGAAGATGGCCAGCGAATCGTTCATCAGGTGCCGGTAATTGACCACCACCTGCAAGGCATCGCGCAGGGTGCGCTGGTGGCTGAGCAGCAGGCTGACCACGCCGAAGTCCGAGAGCTGGCGCGACTCGGCCATGCTCAGGCCGAAGGTCTGGCAACCGCTGGCGGCGGCGGAATCTTCCAGCAGGCGCACCGCGGCATCGATGGGGATGCGGGTTTCAGGCGCTTGCAATTGGGCCCTGCTCAGGCCGACGCCTGCCATGACATCTCGCGGGTTGAAACCCAGGTACTGGGTGACCTCCAGGTAGTTGGTCATGACGGCGGCGCGGACAAGCTTGGGCATGCGAAGGTCTTCCCTGGGCCGATGGCAATTGGCGTGAGCGTGGCGACTATATCCAGCGTATCAACAGTTGAACAGTTGTCATGTCGTTGGTGATTTTCATGCCGGCCGGTCACGCACTCTCTGCGTTGGCTGACGCAATCGTCCCTCACCCGTTGATTACAGTGACCCTGCGCCAACCTGCGGCACTTTTCGACCAGCGGTCGCACTGTCCTGCTGTCCGACAATCTGTCATCAAAAGAAAAGTGCCTGACGTCCAATGTAAAGCGCTTCGGGTGGTCGCTCTTTAATGTCGACCCTACAAAAAGCCCCTGGCGAAAACAGCCAGTCGAGTTATCGAGAAAGCGAAGGTGTTAACCGTGGACAAACTGCAAACTGCCGCCACCGTTCTGATCGTTCCGGGTCTGCGCGAGCACGTGGCCGAACATTGGCAAACGTTGCTGCAAGCCAGATTGAGCAAGGTGCGCAGTGTCCCGCCGCTGGAGACCGACAAGCTCGACTGCATGGCCCGTGTCCGGGCGATTCAACACGAACTCGAACAGATCGACGGGCCGGTGATTCTAGTGGCCCACAGCGCCGGCGTGCTGATGGTCGCGCACTGGGCAGAGCATTTCAGCCGTCCGATCAAGGGCGCCTTGCTGGCCGCGCCACCGGACCTCGATGCGGTCTGGCCGGCAAACTATCCCTCTTCCGAAACCCTGAGTAGCCAGGGCTGGAACCCTCTGCCCCAAGGCCCGCTGCCATTTCGCAGCATCGTGGCCGGCAGCACCAACGATCACCTCGCCAGCCTTGCTGCGGTCACCCGCATGGCAGAAGGCTGGGGCGCCGAATTGCTCAATCTGGGCGATGTCGGCCATCTCAATCCGGCCGCAGGATTTGGCCATTGGCAGCAAGCCGAGGCACTCATTCTGGAGCTGGACCGCTAGTACAAGGAGCTGGACTGGCAGTACGCCAACCGGCATTTGCCCTCATTCCTTAAACGCAAACCCATAGAGGATTGCGCGAGGGCGGCTGCGCTTAAAACAAATACAAAAAGGCGGAGACAACGCAATGCACAACAATAAGAGTCACGGCTTCACCGCTGCACGCTACACCTTGCTGGCTTCGGCCATTCTGGCCGTCATTGCGCCTGCTGCCCATGGGGTCGAGATCGATCTGGGCAACCCGGACTGGACTGCGCGCCTGGATAACACCGTCAAGTACAACTACGGCGTGCGCACCGAAAGCGCCGACAAACGCATGTTGGGAACGCCGAACAACAACGACGGCGACTACAACTTCCGCAAGGCCGGTACCAACATCACCAACCGTATCGACCTGTTGACCGAAATGGATGTGGTCTACAAGAACGCCATGGGCTTTCGCGTCAGCGCCGCCAGCTGGTACGACAAGGCCTATGACAACACCGGCTCCAACTCCAACCCGTTCGTCAACGGCAATGGGTCGACATCGGGCCTGATCGCCAACGACCCGCGCCTGGCGGCGGTCACCCATGACAACGTCGGCAATGGCAGCCCGCACCTGAGCAACTATGCCCAGCGCTACTACAGCGGTCCGTCGGGCGAAATCCTCGATGCCTTCGTGTTCTACAGCACCGAAGTGGGCGAGGAGTCGATGTTCAGCGCCAAGGCCGGCCAGCACAACGTGTTCTGGGGCGAGACCATTCTCAACCCGGTGCACTCGGTCAGCTACGGCCAGTCCGGCCTCGACCTGGCCAAGCTTGCCGCGTCGCCGGGCACCGAAGCCAAGGAGCTGTTCGTCCCGCGCAACCAGTTGTCGATGACGTTCACGGTCAATCCGGAATTGACCGTGGGTGCCCAGTACTTCCTCGATTGGGACGCCGCGCGTCTGCCCGAAGCCGGTACTTACTACGGTGGTTCCGATCTGATCGGCTACGGTGCGCAGTCGTTCCTGCTCGGCAACACCAACGCCGTGGTGCCTGGCAGCCCGCTGGGTTGTGGCCTGGCGCCGTGCAACGCGCTGACCAACGTACGTCGCGGGCATGACCTGACACCGGGCAGCAGCGGCGACTGGGGCATCATGGCCAAGTGGTCGCCGGCCTGGCTGGATGGCACCCTCGGCGTCTACTACCGCGAGACTTCGGAAATCCTGCCGCAAGCCTGGCTGGATGCCAGGGGCATTACCTCGGCCAACCCCAACGGCACCCGGCCGGCAGGGCAAGTGCCGGCGGTGGTCAACACCCTCAACTCGCTGGACACCGCCACCTATCAACTGGCCTATGCCGACAACATCAAGATCTTTGGCCTGAGCCTGTCCAAGGACGTGGGCGGGATCAGCGTCGGTTCGGACCTGAACATCCGTCACAACATGCCGCTGGCCAGCATTCCGGCGATCGTCAGCAGCACCAGCCCTCTGGGCCTGGGCAAGGGCCTCGGCCTGTTGCCGGCGCGTACGGATGCCACGGGCGTGATCTACGACACCCCGCACCGTGGCGACAGCATGAGCGCCACCGGCGACACCTTGCACTGGACGCTCAACGGCCTGATGACCCTGCCGAAAACCCCGGTGTTCGATCAGGCAACTGTGCTTGCCGAGCTGTACTACAGCAACCTGCTCAAGCTCGATAGCAAGAACGAGGCGCTCTACAAAGGCAAGGACAGCTATCGCGGCGTCGACGCGCCGACCCGGGACAACTGGGGCATCGCGGTCAACTTCACACCGACCTGGTACCAGGTGTTCCCCGGTGTCGACCTCAACGCGCCGATGTCGGTCAACGTGGGTATCGCCGGTGTGTCGCCGGTCTCCGGTGGCGGCGCCAAGGACACCGGCAACTATGCCGTGGGCGTCGGTGCCGTTGTGTACAACAAATACTTTGTCGACCTGAAGTACGTGGACTCCTTCGGCAAAACCGAAAAGTGCAACGTCAGCGGTGTGAGTACCGGCCCGAACGGCGGTGACGGCTCTACTCCGAACGCCTTCAGCGGCAACGAAAACTATGCCTGTTTCGCCGGAGGCTACTCGTCCTTCTCCGGAGGTGGTGCCACGACCGAGGACCGTGGCGCCGTGTACCTGACGATGAAAACAACCTTTTGATGCACCACTGATTTGCTCAACGCAAGCAGGAGAATAACAAGATGAAATTCGCACAAACCGTGTTGGCCGTTTCGCTGGCCATGGTCCTTGCCGCCCAGGCACAGGCCGCTGTTTCAACCCAGGAAGCTGCCAAACTGGGCACCAGCCTGACCCTGGTGGGCGCTGAAAAAGCCGGCAACGCTGATGGTTCCATCCCTGCCTACAACGGTGGCCTGACCACACCGCCGGCCAGTTTCAAATCCGGTGACAGCATGCGCCCGGATCCGTTTGCCAGCGAGAAACCGTTGCTGGTGATCGACGGCAAGAACGTCGATCAGTACAAGAGCCAGCTCACTGCCACCACCGTTGAACTGGCCAAGCGCTTCCCGACCTTCCATGTCGACGTGTACCCGACCCACCGTACCGTTTCGCTGCCCCAGGCCATTCTGGATAACGGCGTGAAGAACGCCAGCGGCGCCAAGTCCCTGGAAGGTGGCCTGGCCATCGACAACGTCCTGCCGGGCGTGCCGTTCCCGATTCCACAATCGGGCAACGAAGCGATGTGGAACTTCCTGCTGCGTTACCAGGGCGTGAGCATCAACTCCAAGTACGACTCGTGGAACGTCGACTCTGCCGGTGTGCCGAGCCTGGCCACCACCGGGCAGGCGTTCATTTCCTATCCGATCTACGAAAACCTCGCGCAGCCGATCAGCAGCGCCGACGTGTACTACCAGATGAAGCTGGCGTACACCGGCCCTGCGCGCCGGGCCGGCGAAGCGGTGATGCTCAAGGACGCCGCCAACCCGTTGCAGCAGCCACGTCGCGCCTGGCAATACCTGCCGGGCCAGCGTCGGGTGAAACTGGCGCCGAACCTGGCGTACGACACGCCTAACCCTGGCACCGCGGGCGCGGGCACCTACGATGACGTGTTCGTGTTCAACGGTGCGCTGGACCGCTACGACTGGAAGCTGGTGGGCAAGCAGGAAATGATCGTGCCCTACAACACCTACAAGCTGACCTATGTTCAGGATCCGAAGTCGCTGACCACCGCTAACCACCTGGCACCGGACTTCGTGCGTTGGGAAAAACACCGCGTCTGGGTCGTCGAAGGCAACCTCAAGGCCGGTGCCCGTCACATCTACGCCAAGCGCCGCTTCTACCTTGATGAAGACAGCTGGACCGCTCTGGCCTCGGATCAATATGACGCCCGTGGCGAGCTCTATCGCGGCTCCTTCGCCTTCCTGAGCCAGAGCTACGACAAGCAGGTGCCGGATTCGACGCCCTTCATGATCTACGACCTGGTCGGTGGTTCGTACAACATCAACGGCGTAGTCGGCCCGTATGGCGGCATCAAGTACATCGAGCCGCTCTCCAAGGCGCAGTGGTCGTCGGAATCCCTGGCCGGCAGCGGCATTCGCTAAGCCAACCGCGCTGTAGGAGCGAGCTAGCTCGCGATGGACCAGAGGGCGACGCGGGCATCCAGAAAGTACGCGTAATCGTTAACGTCCATCGCGAGCAGGCTCGCTCCTACAACGGCATGACCGGCTCGGCGCAAGGTTTGAACGTCAGGTACACCGATGTGTGTCCCGGCGTGGTTTTCCGAAGAGGACGCAGTATGTGTTCGTATAAAAATAATATGTTGCAGCTGGCGTTCGGCGTTGTGCTTTGCCTGTCGCAGAGCGTCACCCACGCAGCCGAATACGTCGACGTGCTGGACCTGCCCGCCAGGGTCAGCGCCTTGGCGATCAACAGCCCGTTGTCCGGCATGGCCCGCGCCGGTGGGCGCGTGATCGCCGTCGGCCAGCGTGGCCATATTCTGTTTTCCGATGATTCGGGAAACCATTGGCAGCAGGCCGCCGTACCGGTCAGCGCCGATCTGACCGCGGTGAATTTTCCGACCACCACCCAGGGCTGGGCGGTGGGTAATGACGGTGTGGTGCTGCACAGCAGCGACGCCGGTGCGACCTGGCAAAAGCAGCTCGACGGTCGCCAGATTGGTTCCTTGCTGGTCAAGCATTACACGGCGCTGGCCAGCGCCGAACCGGGCAATGAGCAATGGCCGCTGCTGGTCGCCGAAGGCCAGAGGCTGGCCGAGCAGGGCGCGGACAAACCGTTGCTCGACGTCTGGTTCGCCAACGAAAAGCTGGGATATGTGGTCGGTGTGTTCAACCTGATCTTGCGCACCGAAGACGGCGGCCAGACCTGGACCCCGTTCCAGGATCGCACCGACAACCCGCAGGGCTTTCACCTCAACGCCATCGCCTCCACCGGTGACGGTTTGTACATCGCCGGCGAGCAAGGCCTGTTGCTCAAATGGGATGACAACAACCAACGCTTCGTCGCCGTGCCGACGCCTTATCAAGGCAGCTTCTTCGGCGTGCTCGGCAAGCCTGGCGAAGTGCTGGTCTACGGCCTGCGCGGCAACGTGCTGCGCAGCACCGACGGCGGCCAGAGCTGGACCGCACTGGACACTGGCCTGCACGTCAGCATCACCGCGGGCCTGATCGATGCCCGTGGCAATTATCGCTTGTTCACCCAGGGCGGGCAGATGCTGGTCAGCCAGGGGACGGGCGCGCAGTTGCATCTGGTGCAGCGGCCGGCACCGACACCGGTCGCCGGCGCCACCCAGTCCGCCGATGGCGCCTTGGTGCTGGCCGGCAGCCGTGGTACCCGGACGCTGTCCGCCGACCCAGCCCTCGAACCCTAAGAGCGAGAACCCAGACATGGGCAATATCAAACAAGACGCCATGCCGGTGATCCGCGATGTGCGTGATTTCGATCGTCGCTCCGGCAACCTGCTGGAACGGCTGGTGTTCAACTATCGCCCGCTGTTCATGCTACTGATGGCGCTGGTCACCGTGGTGCTGGGCTTTATGGCCGTGACTCGCCTGGAGCTGCGCCCCAGCTTCGAAAAAATGATTCCGCAGAGCCAGCCGTACATCCAGAACTTCCTGGAAAACCGCGCCTCCCTGCGCGGCTTGGGTAACTCGGTGAGGGTGGTGGTCGAGAACACGAAGGGCGATATTTTCGATCCCGAATACCTCGACGTGCTCAAGCAGGTCAACGATCAGCTATTCCTCACCGAAGGTGTCGACCGCGCCTGGATGAAGTCGCTGTGGAGCCCGGCGGTGCGCTGGACCGAAGTCACCGAGGACGGATTCCAGGGTGGCCCGGTGATGCCCGATACCTATTCCGGGCAACCTGAACAAATCGAACAATTGCGTCAGAACATCTCCCGCGCCGGCATTGTCGGCAGCCTGGTGGCCAGCGATTTCAAGTCGACCATGCTGATCGTGCCGCTGCTGGACAAAGCTGCCGCCGGCGGACAGCGCATCAATTACCACGCGTTCTCGCAGATGCTCGAAGAGCAATTGCGCGACAAGATCGAATATGCGGGCGACAGCGCTGCGCGTAAATCCGGGGTAGAAGGCAGCGGTCAGTACAAGGTGCGGGTGATCGGCTTCGCCAAATTGATGGGCGACCTGATCGACGGCCTGATTCAGGTGATGATGTTCTTCGGTCTGGCGGTCATCACTTCGCTGGTGATCATTTACGCCTACACCCGTTGCGTGCGCAGTACCCTGCTGGTGGTCGGCTGCTCGCTGATCGCGGTGATCTGGCAACTGGGCATCGTCGCCTGGCTCGGTTACGCCATCGATCCGTACTCGGTGCTGGTGCCGTTCCTGATCTTCGCCATCGGCGTATCCCACGCGGCGCAAAAGATGAACGGCATCATGCAGGACATCGCTCGTGGCACCCACAAGCTGATCGCCGCACGCTACACCTTCCGCCGTCTGTTCATTGCCGGCGTCACCGCGTTGCTGGCCGATGCCGTGGGCTTTGCGGTGCTGATGCTGATCGATATCCCGGTGATCCAGGATCTGGCGATCACCGCCAGCATCGGCGTCGCGGTGCTGATCTTCACCTCGCTGTTGCTGATGCCGGTGGCGCTGTCCTATGTCGGCGTCGGCGCCAAGGCCGCCGAGCGTGCGCTGAAAATCGACACTCGCGCCGAGCACCACAAGGGCTTCGGCAAACTCTGGGATCTGCTCGACCGCTTCACCACCGCCAAGTGGGCCACGGGTGCGGTTCTGGTCGCGGTGTTGATGGGCGTCGGCGGTTACATGGTCAGCCTGAACCTGAAGATCGGCGACCTGGAAAGCGGTGCGCCGGAGCTGCGCGCCGACTCGCGCTACAACCGCGACAACGCCTACATCACCCAGCATTACGCGCTGTCCAGCGACCTGTTCGCGGTGATGATCAAGACGGCGCCGGAAGGCTGCCTGAACTACAAGACCCTGGTGCTCGCCGACCGCCTGGCGTGGGAGCTGCAACAGTACCCAGGCGTGCAGGCCACGGCTTCGCTGGTCAACGCGGTGCGGCAGATCACCGCCGGCACCTACGAAGGCAACCCCAAGCTCAACAGCATCCAGCGTAACCAGGATGTGCTGAACTACGCCGCGCAGCAAGCCTCGGTGAACTCGCCGGAACTGTTCAACACCGAGTGCTCGCTAATGCCGGTGATCGCGTTCCTCAAGGATCACAAGGCCGAAACCCTCGATGCAGTGGTGGCGATTGCCGACAAGTTCGCCAGGGAAAACAGCAGCGACGATCGCCAGTTCCTGCTCGCCGCCGGCAGTGCCGGGATCGAGGCGGCGACCAACATCGTCGTGCGCGAAGCCAACCACACCATGCTGCTGTACGTGTACGCGGCGGTGACGCTGTTCTGCCTGATCACCTTCCGCAGCTGGCGTGCCACGCTGGTGGCGCTGTTGCCGCTGGTGCTGACCTCGATCCTCTGCGAAGCCTTGATGGTGGCCATGGGCATTGGCGTGAAAGTCGCGACCCTGCCGGTGATCGCCCTTGGCGTGGGCATCGGCGTGGACTACGCCTTGTATCTGCTCAGCGTGCAACTGCACTTCCAGCGCCAGGGCCTGCCGCTGTCCCAGGCCTACCGCAACGCCGTGTCCTTCACCGGCCGGGTGGTCGGGCTGGTGGGCATCACCCTCGCGGCCGGCGTGGTGTGCTGGGTCTGGTCGCCGATCAAGTTCCAGGCCGACATGGGCATCCTGCTGACCTTCATGTTCCTGTGGAACATGCTCGGCGCGCTGATCCTGATTCCGGCCCTGTCCTGGTTTCTGTTGCGCGAACGGGCACCCCAGCCCGGTTCCGTGGCGGCCGTCGAAAACCCTGAATCCACTGAACGTCCCGGCATGCCTCTTGCCGTGACCACTTCCGAGTAAACCAAGATGTCTGATTACAAAGCTCCCCTGCGCGACATGCGCTTCGTACTCAACGAGGTTTTCCAGGTGTCCCGGCTCTGGGCCAGTTTGCCTGGCCTGGCCGATGTGATCGATGAAGAAACCGCCGCCGCCATCCTCGAAGAGGCCGGCAAGATCAGCGGCGAAGTGATCGCGCCCTTGAACCGCGCCACCGACGAGCAGGGCTGCACCTGGAGCAATGGCTCGGTCACTGCCCCGGACGGTTTTGCCCAGGCCTATCAAGCCTTCGCCGAGGGCGGCTGGGTCGGGGTTGGCGGTGATCCGCAGTACGGTGGCATGGGCATGCCCAAGGCCATTTCCGCGCAGGTCGAAGAGATGGTCAACTCGGCCAGCCTGTCGTTCGGCCTGTACCCGATGCTGACCGCCGGCGCGTGCCTGTCGATCAAGGCTCACGCCAGCGAAGAACTCAAGCAACGCTATCTGCCGAACATGTACGCTGGCACCTGGACCGGTTCGATGTGCCTGACCGAAGCCCATGCCGGCACCGACCTGGGCCTGATTCGCACCCGCGCCGAGCCACAGGCCGACGGTAGCTACAAGGTCACCGGCAGCAAGATTTTCATCACCGGTGGCGACCACGACCTGACCGAGAACATCATCCATCTGGTACTGGCGCGCCTGCCGGATGCACCGGCGGGACCCAAAGGCATCTCGCTGTTCCTGGTGCCCAAGGTGCTGGTCAATGCCGACGGTTCGCTGGGTGAAAACAATGCGCTGTCCTGCGGTTCCATCGAACACAAGATGGGCATCAAGGCCTCGGCCACCTGCGTGATGAACTTCGATGGCGCCACGGGCTGGATCGTCGACGCACCGAACAAAGGCCTGGCGGCGATGTTCACCATGATGAACTACGAGCGACTGGGCGTGAGCATCCAGGGTCTGGCGCAGGGTGAGCGTTCGTACCAGAACGCCGTCGCCTACGCCCGCGACCGTCTGCAAAGCCGTGCGCCGACCGGTGCGCAATGCAAGGACAAGGCCGCCGACCCGATCATCGTGCATCCGGACGTGCGCCGCATGCTGTTGACCATGAAAGCCTTGAACGAAGGTGGCCGTGCGTTCTCCAGCTACGTGGCCCTGCAACTGGACATCGCCAAGTACAGCGAAGACGCACCGACACGCCAGCGCGCGCAGGATCTGGTATCGCTGCTGACCCCGGTGGCGAAGGCCTTCCTCACCGACATGGGCCTGGAAACCACCATCCACGGCCAGCAGATCTTCGGCGGTCACGGTTACATCCGCGAATGGGGCCAGGAGCAACTGGTGCGCGACGTGCGCATCACCCAGATCTACGAAGGCACCAACGGCATCCAGTCCCTGGACCTGGCCGGGCGCAAGATTGTCGGCAGCGGCGGGGCGCTCTATCGCCTGTTCGCTTCGGAGATCCGCAACTTTACCGCCAATGCCTGCGCTGACCTCGCCGAGTTCACCAAACCGTTGAATGCCGCCGTGGATACCCTCGACGAGCTGACCGCGTGGCTGCTGGACCGGGCCCAGAACAACCCGAATGAAATCGGCGCGGCCTCGGTCGAGTACCTGCACGTGTTTGGCTACACCGCGTATGCCTACATGTGGGCGCGCATGGCCAAGGCCGTCATGAGTTCGGACGTCGAGGATGATTTCCATACCAGCAAACTGGCCACCGCGCGCTTCTACTTTGCCCGGTTGCTGCCGCGTATCCACTCATTGAGCGCATCGGCCAAGGCCGGCAGCGACTGCCTCTATGAGTTGCAGGCCGATCAGTTCTGATCGTAAGGACAAGGAACCTTAATCATGATGGCGACAAAAATAATCCCACCCGCCGACGGCGCCTATGCCTATCCGTTGCTGATCAAGCAATTGCTGCTGTCCGGCGTGCGCTACGAGCCGGGCCGGGAAATCGTCTACGCCGACAAGCTGCGCTACAGCTACCAGACACTCAACCAGCGCATCCGCCGACTGGCCAATGCGCTGACGGCGGCCGGGGTCAAGGCCGGTGACACGGTGGCCCTGCTCGACTGGGACAGCCACCGTTACCTGGAATGCTTCTTCGCGGTGCCGATGATCGGCGCGGTGCTGCACACGGTGAACATTCGCCTGTCGCCAGAGCAGGTGCTGTTCACCATGAACCACGCCGAGGATGACCTGGTGCTGGTGCACGATGACTTCCTGCCCCTGGTCGAGCAGATTCAGGACCGGCTCACCACCGTCAAGGGCTTCCTCCAGCTCACGGACGACACGGCGCCGAGCACCACGCTGCCGGTGCTGGGCGAATACGAGCACCTGCTGTCCCTGGCGCCGGACCAGTATGACTTCCCCGACTTCGACGAGAACTCGGTCGCCACGCTGTTCTACACCACCGGCACCACTGGCGACCCGAAAGGCGTGTACTTCAGCCATCGGCAACTGGTCCTGCACACCCTGAACGCCGTCGGCACCCTGGGCGTCTATCAGGGCCAGCCTCTGCTGCGTTCCGACGATGTGTACATGCCCATCACGCCGATGTTCCACGTGCATGCGTGGGGCGTGCCGTATGTCGCGACCCTGATGGGCATCAAGCAGGTGTATCCGGGCCGCTACGAACCCAACAGCCTGGTGCGGCTCTACCGCGAAGAGAAGGTGACGTTCTCCCACTGCGTGCCGACCATCCTGCAGATGATCCTCAACTGTGAGGAAGGCAAGGGGACCCGTTTCGACGGCTGGAAAATGCTCCTCGGCGGCAGCGCGCTGACCCTCGGCATCGCCAGCGAAGCCAGCGCCAAAGGCATGGTGGTGCACGCCGGCTACGGGATGTCCGAAACCTGCCCGTTGCTGTGCCTGACTTACCTGCGCGACGAAGACCTGCAGCTATCCGCCGAAGCCCAACTGCCAATCCGCATCAAGACCGGCACGCCGGTGCCGATGGTCGACCTGAAAATCATCGACGCCGACGGCAATGACGTGGCCCACGACGGCGAGTCCCTGGGTGAGATCGTTGTGCGCGCGCCGTGGCTGACCCAGGGCTACCTGAAAGCCCCGGACAAAGGTGCGGAGCTGTGGCACAACGGCTGGCTGCACACCGGCGACATGGCCTCGATCGACAAGCAGGGCGGCGTGGAAATCAAGGATCGGATCAAGGACGTGATCAAGACCGGTGGCGAGTGGATCAGCTCCCTGGAACTGGAAAGCCTGATCAGCGAACACCCGGGCGTCATGTCCGTCGCGGTGGTGGGTATTGTCGATGAACAATGGGGCGAACGGCCCATGGCCATGGTCGTCAGCGAGCCGGGGCAATACCTGGATCGCAAGATCCTGGAGGCGCACCTGCAAGCCTACGTCGACGGTGGCCGCATCAACAAATGGGCGATCCCCAAGCAGTTCAAGTTCGTCGCCGAAATCCCCAAGACCAGCGTCGGCAAGATCAACAAGAAACTGATTCGGGAAACTGAAGCGAACTGACACGAACTGACCTGAACTGACACGAACACTGTAGGAGCGAGCTCGCTCGCGATGGACTCAAGGGCACCGCGTTTAACCAGTTAACACGCGTTATCGTTGACGGCCATCGCGAGCGAGCTCGCTCCTACAGGGAGTCCAACAGCATTGCATCGGTGTTGGCGGTTTGTGGATAGTCCGGGTGGTGTCGTCTTTGTCATAGTCCTGCACCGCCAGCGCTATCGCCCCGTTGGTCGCAGTTTTCAGCGCTTGTGCCAAGCTGAACGGGGTATTGAATCGCCGTGCATCCAATTGCCGGTCAGGCAAACCCCAGGAAGCCCACGACATGAACTTCACCCGAGCAGCAAACGTCCGCAAAGAGTTCTACAAAGCGGTCTGGTTCTATTTCAAAGTGGTGTGGCCGATCTTCTCGATACTGCTGCTGGTGATCGTAGTGTTCGGCCTGATCATCGCCCATCTGGAAGGGTGGAGCCCGGATGACGGTGTCTACTTCGCCTTCGTGACGGGCCTGACCATCGGCTACGGCGAACTCGTGCCCAAACTCGGCGCCTCGCGAGTGCTGGCAGTGCTGCTGGGCTTCAACGGCGTACTGCTGACCGCGACATTCGCGGCGATCAGTGTCCGGGCGATTGAAGTGACCGTTACCGCGTCACGCAAAGACGTGTAGGAGCGAGCTTGCTCGCGATGGTCGTCAACGATAACGCGCAAATCCAGGATAAGCGCGGTGTTCTTGAGTCCATCGCGAGCAAGCTCGCTCCTACAGTTTTTTAAGCCTCCCAACCCGCCCCAGTCACTGCCGCCTGCGCCAAGGGGTGCAAGTCCGCCCCCTGGTGCTCTGTCTGCCAGGCCAGCAGCTCCTTGCGCATACCGGGCGTCCAGTACATTTGCATGTGATTGCGCACCCCGAGCACGGCCTGTTGCTGGTCCGGTTCGCTGGTAAAGTACTGGGCGATCTGGTTGGCCATCTTGATCAGGTTGGCAGTACTCATCGGCGTACCTCCGCTTTAGCGCCACGGGCGCGATCCTTGAGCAGGCGGTGTTGTTCCTCGGTGAATTCCTGGAAGCGTTTTTGCCATTCCGAAGGGTGGTAGACGCGGCTGACTTCCACGGCCGTGACCTTGTACTCCGGACAGTTGGTGGCCCAGTCGGAGTTGTCGGTGGTGATCACGTTGGCGCCCGACTCAGGGAAGTGGAAGGTGGTGTACACCACGCCCGGGGCGACCCGTTCGGTAATCCGCGCACGCAGTACGGTCTGCCCGGCGCGGCTGCCGATGCCGACCCAGTCACCTTCGTTGATGCCACGGCTCTCGGCGTCGGTCGGGTGGATTTCCAGCCGGTCTTCGTCATGCCAGGCAACGTTGTCGGTACGCCGGGTCTGGGCGCCGACGTTGTACTGGCTGAGGATGCGCCCGGTGGTCAGCAGCAGCGGATAGCGACTGTTGACCTTCTCCTCGGTGGGCACGTAGCCGGTGAGCATGAAGCGCCCCTTGCCGCGCACGAATTCCTCGATGTGCATGGTCGGCGTGCCGTCCGGTGCCTCGGCGTTGCACGGCCATTGCAGGCTGCCGTGGCTATCCAGTGCGGCGTAGCTGACGTTGGTGAAGGTCGGCGTCAGGCTGGCGATTTCATCCATGATTTCCGACGGATGTTTGTAGTTCATCGGGTAGCCCAGGGCGTTGGCCAGGGCCACCGTGCCTTCCCAGTCGGCCTTGCCGCCCAGCGGTTCCATGACCTTGCGCACCCGCGAGATGCGCCGCTCGGCGTTGGTGAAGGTGCCGTCCTTTTCCAGGAACGAAGCGCCCGGCAGGAACACGTGGGCAAACTTGGCGGTTTCGTTGAGGAAAATGTCCTGCACCACCACGCATTCCATGGCCGACAGGGCCGCGGTGACGTGCTGGGTATTCGGGTCGCTCTGGGCGATGTCTTCGCCCTGGCAGTACAGGCCCTTGAAGCTGCCGGCCAGCGCAGACTCGAACATGTTGGGAATGCGCAGGCCCGGGTCGGGTTGCAGGGTGACGTTCCACGCCTGTTCGAACTGCGTCCGTACCACTTCGTTGGAAATGTGCCGGTAGCCGGGCAACTCGTGGGGGAAGGAGCCCATGTCGCAAGAGCCCTGCACGTTGTTCTGCCCCCGCAGCGGGTTCACGCCCACGCCTTCGCGGCCGATGTTGCCGGTGGCCATGGCCAGGTTGGCGATGCCCATGACCGAAGTGCTGCCCTGGCTGTGTTCGGTGACGCCCAGGCCGTAGTAGATCGCCGCATTGCCACCGGTGGCGTACAGGCGAGCGGCGGCACGGATGTCGGCAGCGGGCACACCGCAGATCGGGCCAATCGCTTCCGGCGAGTTTTCCGCACGGCTGACGAACTCGCTCCAGCGGGCGAAATCGCCGCCCTCGCAACGGGCGTCGATAAAGGCCTGGTTTTGCAGGCCTTCAGTGATGATCACGTGGGCCAAGGCATTGAGCATGGCGACGTTAGTACCAGGGCGCAGAGCCAAGTGATATTCGGCGCGGGCGTGCACCGTGTCCACCAGATCGATACGCCGTGGGTCGATGACGATCAGCCGCGCGCCTTCACGCAGGCGGCGCTTGAGTTGCGAGGCGAACACCGGGTGGGCATCGCTGGGGTTGGCGCCCATCACCAGGACCACGTCGGCCTGCATCACTGAGTCGAAACTCTGGGTGCCGGCGGACTCGCCCAGGGTTTGCTTCAGGCCATAACCGGTGGGCGAGTGGCAGACCCGCGCACAGGTGTCGACGTTGTTGTTGCCGAAGGCCGCACGCACCAGTTTCTGCACCAGATAGGTTTCTTCGTTGGTGCAGCGGCTGGAGGTGATGCCACCGATGGAGTCGCGGCCATATTTTTGCTGCAGCCGGCGGAATTCACTGGCGGCGTAGGTCACCGCTTCATCCCAGCTGACTTCCTGCCAAGGGTCGCTGATGTTTTTGCGGATCATCGGCTTGGTGATGCGATCCGGGTGGGTGGCGTAGCCCCAGGCAAAGCGCCCCTTGACGCAGGAGTGGCCGTGGTTGGCCTGGCCGTTCTTGTCCGGAACCATGCGCACCAACTGGTTGCCTTTCATCTCGGCGCGGAACGAGCAGCCCACGCCGCAATAGGCGCAGGTGGTGATCACGCTGCGTTCGGGCTGACCCATTTCGACCACGTTTTTTTCCATCAGCGTCGCGGTGGGGCAGGCTTGCACACAGGCACCGCAGGACACGCATTCCGAGTCGAGGAAGTTCTCGCCACCGGCGGCCGCGACCCGGGATTCGAAACCGCGCCCGGTAATGGTCAGGGCAAAGGTGCCCTGGGTTTCTTCGCAGGCGCGCACGCAGCGGTTGCAGACGATGCACTTGCTCGGGTCGTAATCGAAGTAGGGGTTGGAGGTGTCTTTCACGTCCTCCAGATGGTTCTCGCCTTCATAGCCATAACGCACTTCCCGCAGGCCAACCTGACCGGCGACGGTTTGCAGCTCGCAGTTGCCGTTGGCCGAGCAGGTCAGGCAGTCCAGCGGGTGATCGGAGATGTACAGCTCCATGACGTTGCGCCGTAGGGTCGCGAGCTTCGGCGTCTGTGTGTGCACGGTCATGCCTTCAGTGACCGGCGTGGTGCAGGACGCGGGATAACCGCGCATGCCGTCGATCTCCACCAGGCACATGCGGCAGGAGCCGAAGGCTTCCAGGCTGTCGGTGGCACAGAGTTTGGGAATGGTGGTGCCCAGCAGCGCGGCAGCGCGCATCACCGAAGTGCCTTCGGGCACGCTGATGCTGCGGCCGTCGATGTTCAGGGTGACTTGCACCTGGCTTTCGCGGGCCGGGGTACCCAGATCGATATCGGTTTTCGGATCGAATACAGTGATCATTGCTCGGCCTCCGAGGCTTGCAGACCGAAGTCGGCGGGGAAGTGCTTGAGGGCGCTGGCTACCGGGAAAGAGACCATGCCGCCCAGCGCGCACAGCGAACCGTATTGCAGGGTGTCGCACAGGTCCTTGAGGATGATCACCTGCTCATCGCGACCATTCTGGTCGGGCGCAGCGAGCAGCCGGTCGATCACCTCCACGCCCCGGGTCGAGCCGATGCGGCAGGGGGTGCATTTGCCACAGGATTCCTCGGCGCAGAACTGCATGGCGAAGCGCGCCATGCGGGCCATGTCCAGGCTGTCGTCAGCCACTACCACACCACCGTGACCGAGCATCGCGCCGATGGCGGCGAAGGCCTCGTAATCCAGCGGCGTATCGAATTGCGAAGGTGGCACCCAGGCGCCGAGCGGGCCGCCGACTTGTGCGGCCTTCAGCGGCCGACCACTGGCGGTACCGCCGCCGTAGCCTTCCACCAGTTCCCGCAGGGTCAGGCCAAAGGCCCGTTCCACAAGCCCGCCGTGACGGATATTGCCCGCCAATTGGAAGGGCATGGTGCCCAGGGAGCGGCCCATGCCGTAGTCGCGATAGAACTGTGCGCCCTTGGCCAGAATCAGCGGCACCGAGGCCAGGGTCAGCACGTTGTGCACCAGCGTCGGAAGGCCGAAAAGGCCTTGTAGAGCAGGGATCGGCGGCTTGGCGCGGACGATCCCGCGTTTGCCTTCCAGAGAGTCCAGCAGTGCGGTTTCTTCGCCGCAGATGTACGCGCCGGCACCGACTCGCACTTCCATATCGAAAGCCTGACCGCTACCACTGACATTGGCGCCCAGATAACCAGCATCACGGGCGATGTTCAACGCCTGACGCAGGGTGGCCACGGCATCCGGGTATTCCGAGCGCACATAGATGTAGCCGTAGGTGGCGCCGCAGCAGAGACCGGCAATGGCCATGCCTTCGATCAGCAGGAAAGGGTCGCCTTCCATCAACATGCGGTCGGCGAAGGTGCCAGAGTCGCCTTCGTCGGCGTTGCACACAATGTACTTCTGCGCAGCCTGAGTGCCGCGCACCGTGCGCCACTTGATCCCGGCCGGGAAGGCCGCGCCGCCACGGCCACGCAGGCCCGAATCGAACACTTCTGTCGCGGTCTGCTCGCCGCCCACCGCGATGGCGCGGGTCAAACCTTCGAAACCGCCATGGGCCCGGTAATCCTCCAGCGACAGCGGCCGGGTAATGCCGGCGCGGGCAAACAGCAGGCGTTGTTGAGTCTTCAGATAAGGCAATTCTTCCACCAGGCCCAAGGCCAGTGGATGGCTGGACGGCTCGGCTTGCAACGCATCGAGCACGGACGGCACATCGGCAGCGGTCAGCGGGCCGAAGCCGATACGGCCTTGCGGGCTGTCCACTTCCAGCAGCGGTTCCAGCCAGTACAGGCCGCGCGAACTGGTGCGCTGTAGCTCCAGCGGCAGATTAAGTGCCTGGGCCTGAGTGATCAGGGCCACGGATACCTCATCGGCACCCACGGCACGGGCAATAGAATCACAGGGCAGATAGAGAGTCGGCATCACGCGTCCTCCCGGCAAGCGTCGAGCAAGGCATCCAGACGCTCGGCACTGAGCCGCGCATGCACCCGGCCATCCAGCTCCAGAGCGGGCGAACAGGCGCAAGCACCGAGGCAATACACCGGACGCAAACTGATGCTGCCATCGGCGCTGCTGCCGTGGTCGTCCAGTTGCAGACGATCGCGCAACTGCGCCGCCAACTGCTCGGCGCCTCGACTCTGACAGGACTCAGCCCGACACAGCCGCAGGATATGCCTGGCCGGTGGCGCGGTACGGAAGTCATGGTAAAAACTGATCACCCCGCGAACCTCCGCCTGACTCAGATTGAGGGCATGAGCAATCTCGGGGACGGCGACATCGGGGATGTAACCGATGCGCTCCTGAATATCATGAAGAATGGGCAACAGCGCACCCGCAGAGCCCTTATGGCGCTCCAGCAGGCTGTTGACCACAGGCAGGTGCAACTCAACATCAGGCATACAGCATTCCTCACGGTCACGGACACACCAGAAGGTCGTCGGTTGTCCGAAAGTGTCGGCTGCGGCACTCACACCACGTCACGGAATCGTGGCATTTTCAGGCCGTTGGCCAGGGCACCCTGGGCGGGCATCTTGTTGTGCCCGGCGCGGTCTTCGCCGCACATCGGTAAGGGCATAAAAGCCAGATTGCCACGCCGCCTTTGATTTCTCTGCACCAGAGCGACGTGTTTGGTTCTGTCTACGACTATCCATTAAGTCTAGATGAGCGAGGCGGGAGGTGGTGTTGCTTCAGGGCCGTTGTGGACTTTCGCCTGAGACGGACTGCCGTTGGCAATCCTTGTGAAATTTCCCGCCGGTTTGGGCGGCGCGGAAGGGCAAGATCAAAAGATCGCAGCCTTCGGCAACTCCTACACAGGGGCGGAGTGGTTTTTCTATAGGCGAAAAAAAGGCCTTGCTAAGCAAGACCTTTCCTAATTTTGGTGCCGAGGGAGACTCGTGTGCGCCATATAAACCGTGTCTTGTAGCCGGATTATACTTATAGGGATACGTGTAGGGATACAGGCTTGTGGATGCTAGGTGTCCTCTGACTCCGAACGTCATGCATTTTCTTGCTGAGGTACGACGGACATTTTTTTCTGAATTTCAGCACGTCCTGCCACTCCTTTGACCAAATTTATCGCAGTCAATAGAGCAACCCAGAAGACGGCGACAGAGCCAAGTACGATAGTCAATTTTTGGTCTTGGAAATCTCCAAGCTTTTTGCTTCCTTCTAACACGGCATAGCAAAGCTCAACGCCCGAATAAGCCGCCGCGGCTGAGAGCATCAGCGAGAAAAGCTCTGCCAGCAGCGGAAGTGATCTCATCAGACACAAGCTATAAATCGTAAACAGCACGCCTGCAATCAGAGCGATGTAAATGAAGGTGTTTGGGCCAATCATTCAAAGACCCTCCGCCTTAAGGAACTTCTCGATGAGCTCCCTTTTTCTCTCTGCATTCGGGTTCTTTGCTCCTTCTGACTCCTTCAGCGCTCGGCTGATCAGGCGCATCTCCTCTCGTTGTCTTTCCCACAGACCTAGACCTGCAACGACGGCTCCTAACACGGTGGAGATGACGCCGACTAATATTGTGTTTGAGCCTGGGAAAACAGAACTGACAGATAGTGTAAAACCGGCAATCGTGGCTATCGCCGTGCTTATCAGGGTGGATGTCTTAGCAAGCTTTCGTCGATCTTGGGAGTATTTGGATATAAAAATCAGCGTTTCCTCGTCCATCAGCTCAAGACGCCGTATCAATTCTTGCTCGGAAATATCGACCATTTCAGATTCTTTTAAGAGGAGGCAAAGGCTCGGAGATCAACCGAGGATTGAGGGATTCTACAATGAGTTTGTCTATTTTCGCTTCGCTGGCGGCCTCAGTGCATACGAAATGCATCGCAAGCTCCGGGGGACCCTGGCGCTCCTCCAAATGTACGGGGTCGGAAACCCGCGGGATCTTGTTAGCGGCAGGACCCCAAGCTTATTGAATTTCAGTCATTGAAATCGAAAGGATATCGTTGAAAAAAGGCCATCGTTACCGCATTGGTAACGATGGCCTTTTGTGTTGATGATTCCGCACGCCTTCAGTCGTCAACCTGTCAACCAATGCGAAAAAGTCAGCTGCTCCCAAGATCACGCGGGTTTTATGCCCCGTGTCCTTCAGAAATGCTCAGGGTCCCCGGCGACCTCTCAACATCTTGTGCAATTGCACTGGTGAACTGTGTGTTCACCCGGTTCACCTGTTCACTAAGCTGGGCACTTGTCCGCTAACAAAATCCCGCGGGTTTCCGACCCCGTGTCCGTATGCATGAGTCAGGGGCCCCAGCTTTTTTTAGGGCTCGAACATACCATGTCGTTTTAGAGCCGACGGAGAAGCATCGTTCGCTGAAGGTGCTCTATAGAAGGGGGAGTGGGGGTGTTCTGCATTCTCTAAGAAAACGGTGTAACAGGTGTAATTGGTGTGACGTATAGTCTTAACTACCTGAATTTATTGAGAAAAATATTCGTAACACGGTTTTGTGAGTGTGCTCACTACCCGCGTAACAAAGCTCAATTGTGTAACACTGAATTACCTCAAGCAAAGCCCTGGCGGATTTCTCGTTAGGGTCGATTGAGGGTTAGATGAACCACAGGTTTCGACTTCATACCCTCTTTTTCGAGTGTGGAAGCGACCGGGTTGAGATGATTCAGGTGATTTCAAGATGAGCCATGCTGCTAATGTGTGTTTGATTGCAAAGGAGAAGCTCGGGAGCTACGTTGTGGTGCGGCGCCGAGAGCAGGCGGTATCTTCTTCCGATTTATTCCTACACACGCCGAAAACGACGTGGTGAAGAACGATGAGATAAGACGTCAAGAGCACTACGCTGGAAGCGGGAGGATTCTCCTGTGTAGGTATATCAAAGTTCGATAGCTTCATTACATACTTTGCTGTGGATAATTTTAAGAAGGGAAGAGAAATTGCCTAGGATTGACTACGAAAAACTGCTTCAGAATGTCGCTATTGAAGATATAGCCAATCGTCTAGGCATGACGCTTAAGAAAACGGCTGTGAATCAATTCAAAGCTCTATGCCCTTTTCATGATGATAAAACCCCCTCTCTGTTAATAGATGCTAGACGAGATAGCGGTAGGCAGCATTTCTATTGCTTTTCTTGCGGAGCGCATGGGGATGCCATTGATCTAGTTAAGGAAAAGCTGAATCTTGGTTTCAAAGATGCAGTCGAATGGCTTTCCCCTAGTACGTCGATTGTCCGTAGTGGGGGGCGAAATAAATTAATTGAAAAAAATAGCACTGCCCCTACTGTTGATCTTCCAGCGCTTCAGTTTGGATACAATTTATACAAAAAGGGAACAGATCAAGCTGCACTAGATGCTTGGATCAATGAGCGTCGACTCGATGCTACTGTTATAAAGCGCGCCGGTTTTGTGTACGCACCACGTAATTTTTTATCCCGAGCGCTTGAGGCAGAAACCAACCGATCTGTCAGGCGCGAATACACTGGCGACTTAGAGGATGCGTTTCTCATCCGGAAGTTGATTCCAGGAGTAACTGCAGAGATGCACCTGCCGTTGAATTCCGGTAGTGAGTCAATAAATAGGTATAGTGACTTTTTTATAGCAGATCGAGTAATATTTCCAATTCATGATGAAAAAGGTCAGTTGCTAGGATTGGCGGGCCGGGCTTCGAGAGTTGCTGCTGGATCAACAGTGCCGAAGTACCAATTCACGCGTGAATTTCCTAAGTCAACCGTGCTATATCGAGCAGACTTCGCATTCAAGCTTGTGAGAAGTGAGGCGAAGAAAGGTAATAAGAACGTTGTAGTTTATTTGTGTGAGGGATTTCTTGATGCACTTCGGTTTGAAAGTCTCGGGTTTCCTGCTGTCGCAATCATGGGAAGCTCAATTAGCGAGCCTCAGGTCAGGCTTCTTCAATCTTTAAGTGAGTCCCTGCCAAAGGCTACGAGTTTAACAGTTGTTGTTAGTTTCGATAGGGATGAGGCCGGCTTGCGGGGCGCAGCAGATGCGTGCTTGAAGCTTATGAATGCTCCAGTTGAGTGTGCCTTCCTATGGCCGACGGATCTCCAGCTTAAAGATATTGGCGTCAGTAGTGAAAGCAGAAAAGATCCAAACGACTATCTTGAACTTTGCTCCGTTGAGTCGGCGAAAAATTTATTACAGAGCGCAATTTATCCGCCCCAGCTTTCCATTCTTGCATATTCCTTTAGTGCTACTGCTGAGGATATTTTAGATGAAAATGTATGGGGTGCGGCGCCGCGAACTCGTAGATTTAGGGCCTTCAGTCAAGCGTTTAGTCAGATCGAAAAATCGATAGGATCTGATTCCAAAGAGTATCTTCAGCGGTCGCTTTCAGACACTGACTCATCAAATAGTATCTCTGCCTTCGCGGAGTGGCTCAGCTTCATTAGTGAGTCTGCCTCTGAAATTCATAAGTCGTATTCTGAAGATTTTCTAAACAATGCAGGCGCACGTCTTAACCACTCTCGCATACTTGCATACATGGGGTCGAGACGAGGTGAACTTCCGTGTGACGAACCGCGATGGGAACGCTTAGATATTGCCGCGACAGCGTTCAATACATTGTTGACGGATCGCTTGAAAAGCATACGAGCCAGTGGGCCGATCGGTCCCTACAACGCGGTCTGGGTGCCTCGCTCTTTTGGTGGTTCAGAGTTCAGGTTGAAGATTATGCCTCTCCCTGAGGACTTGATTGTTCAACAATATTTACTGAACGAGATTCTTACTGAGCGATGGGATCATGAAGGTTTTACTGATTTCCCGTTTAGCAGAAGAATACCTGCGGTACGCTACTATCGAGAGAGTCGCAGAACAGTTACTACGGGCTTCGATATCAAAGGTGACGGAAATGGCGAGGCAATAACTTCGCAGACTCTCAGTTTCGCCTATCAGATCGACATGGATGTACTTGAAGGGCGTCAGCCTGCTACAGATCAGGGAATGTATCGGCCGTACGCTGAGTGTTGGCGTGATTTTATGGCCTCCTTAACCAAGCAGGCCACGGATATTGGATATGTTTACTCAATAAGGTTAGATGTAAAACGGTATTATGATCGGCTTCGGCGATATGTCGTTCGCGATCGATTGCTAGCACCGCTTCAATCTGCAATATCATCGGTCTCTGATAATACTCCAGAGTTCGCAGGGCTACTTCAATTTGATACGCAAAACCCAAATGCCGCTGCGAAAGCAGCTTTTGTTCTTGATCGGCTTGACGAGCATCTATTTGGTGTAAATTACGCAAGGCCTGATACGGGGCTTAGTGAAGAGACTAATCCTTTAATGGGGATTCCACAGGGTCCCGTATTATCTGCCTGGATTGGTTCAGTAGCTTTGTTTCCAGTCGATGAAGAAGCTTATCGCTTCATGTCCGCGCTGAATGTTGATTCCAAGCGTGTTGGTTATGCTCGATATGTGGATGATATCGTGCTACTCGCAGATGATCCGGAGACTTTGGCTAACTTGAGGGAGGCTGTCGATCGATGTGCCCGTAAGCTTGAACTGACGCTCCTCGCGAAGGCTGACGAAATTCCGGCGATGAGCGCCGAGGACTTTGCTTCATATATTAATCAAGGAAGAGCTCTAGCTGCCTATGGGCCAGCATGGGAGCCGCCATTAGTCGGTGATGGTGAGTCAGGTTGGGATTTTTGGTCTGCGGCACCAGCAACTGATCGTCAGTCAGCTTTGCAGTTACTGCATAACGTAGAACTATACAAGGCATCTAAATCAACACTTTTGCAAACTGTTAAAACTGCGTTTCAGGCGCCAGACCTTCGTGCATCAGAGCTTCCCAAGGCTGCGAGATTAATTTGGTACTCAATTGCTGTAGAGCATCTTGGGAGTATTGAGGCTGCTGAGGTTTTGTCACAATATCTAGAAACTTGGGATAACTGCGTGCACGACGCAGCTTGGAGCCTTCGACCTGAGGAAAATGAGTGGGAATCACCTGTTTTGTTTGCGCTCGAAGGCCTCGAGCATTTAATTGACAAGCAGACTCGCGATATTGCTGAACTTTCCGCTGAAGAGAACGCACTAAGACGACGTCGTATAGCATGGCTTGCTGATCTAGTTTTAAGCACAGCATTCGAAGCTTATGTGTTTAATTCAACACCAGGCCCTCAGCATCAACTGGATGTGCGTTTGGAGCTTGTACGCTGGAAAGCAGCGCGGCTTCTGGGAATGCATAAAAGCTCAGAAGCACATCTACACGTAGAACGTTCTAAGCTGGTACAAGTCTGGCAACCATTTGAGTGGATGCATGAAGCAGTAGCATTGCTTTCAGATGCAGACCAATCCACAGAAGATCCACTAACTCCTTTTGTCGCCCCAACTGAAGATCATGTGCGGAAGGGCACAATTTCAGGTTTTGCCGCCGATGTGTTTATTGCATTACTACCGGGAGACGATATTCGCTCAACGTTTTTAAATGATGGAAATCAAGCGGCGGCGATAAATATTGCCTTGCAAACCATTGTTAGCATTGTTCCGAAAGAGCAACTGCCAGTGTGCTTAAGTCGACGTAATCACCTCATATGGAACACCACATCAACTAATGTTGTGAATCGGCTAATACTTCCACCGCTGCCAGGTATTAAAACGAACCGTCTTTTGTCATGTCTAGGAAGCATTGTAAGCGAAGATGGAACGGTATTAGTAGATGCAATCGAAGCTCTCGATTTTTCTGCTATGGATGCCACTCCGGCCTTTATCGGTGCAGATAATGGTAGCATTGTCCGGTTACTGAATGCTGAGTGGACGTCTGTACCACTAACAGGCTCTCTGATTCGGCTTCGGAGCGATTTGCCAGCGGACGATTATATTAATCTGCGAGAGCGGGTCTTACCAGTAAACATCAACGTGTCCACCGAGACTTTGAAGCTTGCTGCGAAATTGTTCAGATCAGTTGCAAAAGTGGTCGTTTCCTATTCTGAGAATAATGAGGGCAAAGAACTTGTTCCTGCGTGGCCCTACATTGCAACTGATCTAAATAAGCAGATGTATTACCTAATCGCAGAGGGAGTATCACGAGATGAGCTCGGTAACAGAGCTTTTGTACGTGATGGTGGAAGAGCTTTGCGGACGGCTGAAGTGCCTATCTATGAAGCAAGTCTTTGGAGGGTCGGCGTTGCGATTTCAGATTATTTGGGACTTTATGACGATGTCTCCAAATTTGGCGATGCTGAATCGGATGTTACACTCGACGCTGTAGCACTAACAAATCCTGCTCGATACGTTCTCCGGGCGCAACTTCGTAAACTTCGAGGAGCGTATGCTGACTCCCAAATAAGCAAAAGAAGAAGTGATGATGGTTTATTGCCTGCCACTGTCAATCGCTCTCTTCGCTTGTTAGAAACATTTCCAGAGCAAGTAGAGGATTCTCTAGATCCCATTCTTTATGTCCTCGCCTCGGAAGCTGAGTCGGCAGGCATGTACCTGGCATTCCGCGAGAGTTGGAAATGCAGTGATGCCGCGTCATTTCTGGTGTTGTTAGCAAATAAGGTTCTAGGGCGCTTACCTCTATCAGTTAGTCAAGTGCTTGCAATAAGTGATGAAGGGAGTGCCGGTGTAAGGCGTGATCTCTTTGGTTTACTGTGTTTTTCTAAACGGCTGTTTTCTGTTTCAACCGAATCCTCGGTCTCTGAAATTCCATCATGGAAGGCACTGCGTGCAGGTGTTATCAGCACAGGTATTAACGTAGCTTTTGAAGGGCTGATCGCTTCTCTACGAAGCCATGGGGCATTTGAACGATATGAGAATTTTGATTTTCCAGAGGCTTGGGGTATTCCTTCAGCTCCGCCTCATTCCTTGGAGGAAAAAGCAGCCTCTGACAATGCTATCCAATCAAACAGCAGGGTCTTATTGATTGAACAATGTCGTAGGTTAGTACAACACCTTGGGCATCGATTGGTTCAAGATAATTTAGAACGACTATCTGACTCCCTATATGAGCAATTAGGGGTAATTGCTAAGGCACTAGCTTCAATTGACTATCATGATAGTGAGACCGACTCCTTTCTCGAGTGGCCATTTGAAATGTTGAGTGATCATTGTTTGGGGTTGCTCAGTCTGGAGCTATTAGAGTCTGTTGTGTTGCTGGTTAGAAGGATAGATGAAGAGCTTGGTTTTGAGTCAATAACAGTAATTGAGAAGTCTTATGGTTACAACCCTCAGACAAAGCGCTTCACCGATTCAAGAAACGGAGTCAGGGATGTCACTCCGTGGATGATTTCCCAGTTTCCCCGGTTCTCTAAGCATATTGAAGAAATAACTCACGATGGGCGATTTTTGCGAGTTTGGTCAGAAATTTTTGATCGCGAGAGTGGCAAGCTTTTATCTGTCTCCGCGCTTGGTGAGCCATTTGCTTCGATCGCTATTATTAAGCCAGGTATTGATACTTCTCTCCAGGTTGAAGTGGTAGAGGAAGAAAATGGAAGTGGCTCGGTACCAGCGATAAGGGAGGAGAATTATGAGTTTCATGCAGATTCCATAATTGGGTCTGTCGGGATCAATTCGCCGTCTGCTTTTTCCTTGCCACGAGCTTCCATGTCAACTAGTAGTGTTCATGGTGATGAGGAAGGTGCAGTAGGTGGTTTGGTTGAAGATGCCTTATCAGAGTTTCAACATTCACCTTCCAGCAATGCTGATATTCCAGTGGGAACCGTGGTTGAGCACGATTTGGGCCGCGACGCTAATGCATTCAGAAAACAGCAGGCAGAGCAGTGGACTCGGCGCGGTGAAGCTTGCAAACCCAGAGGGCTGGTTCGTATTGCATTGCTTCAGGCTGACTTTGATTTGACGTATCAGCACCCTTTCGTTGAGGCTTGCCCGACACATTGGCCTTTTGGTTCAAAGGTCAATGAGGGTATTTCCTTGAATCTAAAGGTTAATGCTGACTCGAAATATGGGCGATTGCTAAATGCCGCAGAAAGGCACGATACCGCACATATGTGGACAAAATTAGAATTTCTGCCTAGTTGGTCAGAACACCGCCGTCGCTCGATTCTGAAGCGTGTCGTGGATACATGTCAAAATTTCGGGGTGGACTTACTTGTTCTTCCTGAATACTCCGTAAGACGTGAAACAGTTGAGTGGTTGAAAACGTATATCATAAATAAAGGTGTTTCGGTTTTGGCTGGGACGTACATGAATATATGTGATAGGGCTGATGAAAATCACTTGTCTGCTCCACTGACTTTGCTTTGGCCGTTGCCTAAGTCAGCGTCGAAAGTATTTCTTGCTTCCCTGCAGAAGAAAAAATTGGGTTCCGGTAAAGATTATGATGCGTTACAGCGGGGGCATGTTCTGGAATTCTCGAGAAATAAAAAATATCGTTCTATCGCATTAGAAGAGTTTTTTCGACCCTCTGCATTACCTTTGAAGCCCTTGTTTAATCCTGGGGAACTCGCAAGTAAACTAGAAAGTGTTATCGGATTCGAACCATCGGCCGATGTTATTACTCATCTTTTCACAGAGGCAAAGCTCCCTCTCAAATATCTTTTGGAATTAATATGCTCTGAGGCTTTCTTGGTCTCTAGTCCGGCTAATTACATTCAAATGGGGGAGGATCTTAAGGCAATGTGGCGTAGATTTGGCCGGCCAGCGGAAATTGATGAGGTTTTTAGCGATCTTAAGGCATTGTCCGAGAAGCTCTCTATCACTGGTAATGGGGCTGAGGCACGAAGATCAATTCTCGCGGTACCTGCAGCCACATCGCGTTCTGCCGACTATTGGTTCGCTGGACAGTCCGGATTTTTGGCTGCGGGTACAACAACGGTATTCTGCAATAGTATAGATGGTAAAACGCTGGTAGGGGGGAGCTGTTTTATCGGGCAGGGAAGTTGGAAGTCTGAAGAGACTACAATGGGCTATCTTGCCAAGATAACTCCTTATCACGGATGGTCTAAGGGGATTTATTACAACAATAGAGATGATGCTTTAAGTAAAAATGATCAAGCATTGGTGATTGCAGACGTGGATCCGCATAATATGCTTGAAGGTAAACCTCGTGCTCAGACGATGCCGTCTCCACTTCAGCTTGTAGCTTATTTGCCTTTGGTCGAGTCCATTGACTGGGAACGTACGCAATCGAATTTACTTAAAGCACTTTCCATCTCTCTACCCGAAAACGTTCTTACTTCAAAAGAAAAAAGCAAAAAACGTCCGCAAGACGAGGGTGAATTCTGGAAGACGGTTGGGCGATCCAAAGACACGCTTGATGAGACAAATCTTGGTGACCTGTGGCGGAAGTTTCCCGATGCTAATCCGCTTTTGTCTCGCGCAAAGGCCCATCATAACAATGGTGATATGCAACCGAACGCACCAAAAGGCTCTCTTGGGCTATTCGCCGCGCCTGCTTTTTATGACTGGATTGATGTGAGTTTAACGTTGACGGAGCATCAGGAACTTCCATCAATCGCTGTCCACCCATGGAAGACCCCCGAAGATTAAGTGCATGTAGGGAGACCTTGCAATCGAATATATAAACAGCCCGCGAGCGCGGGCTGTTTTGGGTTGGGCCGCGAGCAGATCCGCTAATGAAATTTCACGTGCGGCAGATGCTAGATCGGAATGAGCGAGGTTTGAATGAAACGGATCGAACCGTGGTACGTCGAGTCTGGATAGAGCATCCCCCCTCCTGTCGAACGTTTGAGACTTGAGTTTCGAAGGTATCAAGTTCCGATTTTAGGGCGGTGAGAGTGAATACTTGCCTTCTCACATGCTCATCCGTGCAGTCAGTTGCTTGGCTGCTTTCAGCATTTCGTTGTTCGCGGTTTTTTCACCTTCGCTGTTGCCCCTCGCGAGGTTGCGGGGGTAGAGTCTGGCTGCGACTCGCTCGGAAAGGGGCGGATTTACTATTGATGATCATGGCGACCAACTTTAGTCCGCCTACGGGCGTTCCCGCTTTTTAGGTCAGCGCCGTCATTCATTGAATATCTTTCAAATAATCCTTGAGCGCAACGAGCGGAGTATCAAGCTGCTCCAACGTCAGCGCAGCGCTGAAATCAACTGACAACCTATCCAGCTCTCGACCCAGTGGCTTACCTGTCCCACCGATCGCCTCAAGCGCCAACCCTACGCATTCAGCCACTTTGCCCTTGATAGCCGCGACATCCTCCTTGCGCACCAACAACTCAAACACATCCCGCTGATAATCCCCCATCACCAAATCATCCCGCAAAATCGGACTCGAACCTTCCGACTCATAAGCCAGTTTCAGGGAGAAGAGGGCGACGGTTTCCAGGTGCTGTTCCATGGGGGGAGTCCTTGATGAGTGTCTGACTGACCGAGGGTGTAAAAAATGAAAAAAAGCGTCGCCAGCAGGCTGGCTCCCACAGGTCGGTGGGGTGTCTGCCACTTTTTCGCAGGCGAAAAAAAAGGCCTTGCAAAGCAAGACCTTTCTTAATTTTGGTGCCCCGAGGGAGACTCGAACTCCCACTCCTTTCGAAAACGGATTTTGAATCCGCCGCGTCTACCAATTCCGCCATCAGGGCTCAATGGCCGCGAAGTATAGAGATGAGATAACCGTCGGTCAATCAGGTACATAGAGAATTTTTGATATTTCGGCTAGACTTCCCGGCCCTGCTAGACGAACCCCATCATGCGCGTTGCTGACTTTACCTTCGAGCTTCCTGATTCGCTGATCGCCCGCCATCCTTTGGCCGAGCGTCGCGGTAGTCGCCTGTTGACCCTGGATGGGGTCAGCGGCGCCCTGGCACACCGTCAATTCACTGATTTGCTTGAGCATTTGCGCCCGGGCGACTTGATGGTGTTCAACAATACCCGGGTGATTCCGGCGCGGCTGTTTGGCCAGAAGGCTTCCGGCGGCAAGCTGGAAATCCTGGTGGAGCGGGTGCTGGACAGTCATCGCGTGCTGGCCCATGTGCGTTCCAGCAAGTCGCCGAAACCGGGGTCGAAGATCCTGATCGACGGCGGTGGCGAGGCCGAGATGCTGGCGCGTCATGATGCGTTGTTCGAGCTTGGGTTTGCCGAAGAGGTGTTGCCGCTGCTCGACCGCGTCGGGCACATGCCGTTGCCTCCTTATATAGACCGCCCGGATGAAGGCGCGGACCGCGAGCGTTACCAGACTGTCTACGCCGAGCGTTTGGGTGCGGTGGCGGCGCCGACGGCGGGGCTGCATTTCGATCAGGTGCTGATGGAGGCGATTGCCGCCAAGGGCGTCGAGACGGCGTTCGTGACCCTGCACGTTGGCGCCGGCACTTTCCAGCCGGTGCGCGTGGAGAAGATTGAAGACCACCATATGCACAGCGAATGGCTGGAAGTCGGCCAGGACGTGGTGGATGCGGTTGCCGCCTGTCGCGCGCGCGGCGGTCGGGTGGTGGCCGTGGGGACCACCAGCGTGCGTTCCCTGGAAAGCGCTGCCCGCGATGGCGTGCTCAAGCCGTTCAGCGGCGATACCGACATCTTTATCTACCCGGGCCGGCCGTTTCATGTGGTCGATGCCCTGGTCACCAATTTCCATTTGCCTGAATCCACGTTGTTGATGCTGGTCTCGGCGTTCGCCGGTTATCCCGAGACCATGGCCGCCTATAAGGCCGCCGTCGACAACGAATACCGCTTTTTCAGCTACGGTGATGCGATGTTTATCACCCGTAACCCCGCACCACGTGGCCCTGAGGACAAAGAATGAGTCGCCAATGTCGTATGTCGTTTGAGCTGCTTGCCACCGATGGCAAGGCTCGTCGTGGTCGCCTGACCTTCCCGCGCGGTACCGTCGAGACCCCGGCCTTCATGCCGGTGGGCACCTACGGCACGGTCAAGGGCATGCTGCCACGGGATATCGAGGCCACTGGCGCTGAAATCATTCTGGGTAACACCTTCCACTTGTGGCTGCGTCCGGGCACGGAAGTGATCAAGAAGCACGGCGACCTGCACGATTTCATGAAGTGGAAAGGCCCGATCCTGACCGACTCCGGTGGTTTCCAGGTGTTCAGCCTGGGCGCCATGCGCAAGATCAAGGAGGAGGGCGTGACCTTCGCCTCCCCGGTCGACGGCGCCAAGGTGTTCATGGGGCCGGAAGAATCGATGCAGGTCCAGCGTGACCTGGGTTCCGACATCGTGATGATTTTCGACGAATGCACGCCGTACCCGGCCGACGAAGACGTTGCCCGCGTGTCCATGGAGTTGTCCCTGCGTTGGGCTCAGCGCTCGAAAAACGCCCATGCCGACAACACGGCGGCGCTGTTCGGTATCGTTCAGGGCGGTATGCACCAGGACTTGCGCATGCGCTCCCTGGAAGGCCTGGACAAGATCGGTTTTGACGGCCTGGCCATCGGCGGTCTGTCGGTGGGCGAGCCCAAGCATGAAATGATCAAGGTGCTGGATTACCTGCCGGGCCAGATGCCGGCTGACAAACCTCGTTACCTTATGGGCGTTGGCAAACCGGAAGATCTGGTTGAGGGTGTGCGCCGCGGTGTGGACATGTTCGATTGCGTGATGCCAACCCGTAATGCCCGCAACGGGCATCTGTTCATTGACACAGGCGTGATCAAGATCCGAAACGCGTTCCATCGCCATGATGATTCGCCGCTCGATCCGACCTGCGATTGCTATACCTGCCAGAACTTCTCCCGCGCTTACCTGCATCACCTGGACAAGTGCGGCGAAATGCTGGGAAGCATGCTCAATACCATCCATAACTTGCGCCATTATCAAGTGCTTATGGCTGGTTTGCGCGAGGCTATTCAACAGGGTACATTGGCCGCCTTTGTCGATGCCTTCTACGCCAAACGCGGGCTTCCCGTGCCGCCTTTGGACTGAGTTTTCTGACCCCAAGATTCAACATTTGCAACTGGAGTGCTAAATGAGCTTTTTTATCTCTAATGCCATGGCAGACGCTGCAGCACCTGCTGCAGCCCCTATGGGCGGCGGCTTTGAGTGGATTTTCCTGGTCGGCTTCCTGGTCATCTTCTACCTGATGATCTGGCGTCCACAGGCCAAGCGCGCCAAAGAGCAGAAAAACCTGCTGAGCAGCCTGCAAAAGGGCGACGAAGTTGTGACCACCGGCGGCATCGCCGGCAAGATCACTAAAGTGGCCGACGATTTCGTCGTTCTGGAAGTTTCCGACACTGTCGAAATGAAATTCCAGAAAGGCGCCATCGCCGCCACGCTGCCAAAAGGCACGCTCAAAGCGATCTAAGTTTCAACTTCATATTCAATCGACGGGGCGCGCAAGGCGCCCCGCGTCATAAACGGGCGGCGTGATGCTGAACAAATATCCTCTGTGGAAATACATTCTGATCCTGGCGGTGCTGGCGGTCGGTCTGATTTATTCCGCTCCCAATCTTTACCCTGATGACCCGGCCATTCAGGTCAGCGGTGCAAGCACTGCGCTGCTGGTCAATCAGGCTGATCTGGATCGTGTAAGCACTGCGCTCAAGGAATCCGGAATCAACGTCAAGGCTGCCACCCTGGCCGCCAACGGCAAGGGCGGCCTGATTCGCCTGACTAAGGCTGAAGATCAGCTGCCGGCCAAGGATGTTGTACGCAAGGCGTTGGGTGATGACTACGTCGTCGCACTGAACCTGGCACAAACCACCCCGCAATGGCTGCGCAACCTCGCTGCGCACCCGATGAAACTGGGTCTGGACTTGTCCGGTGGTGTGCACTTCCTGCTGGAAGTGGACATGGAAAAAGCCCTCGATGCACGCCTGAAAGTCTACGAAGGCGACGTCAAGAGCCTGCTGCGTAAAGAGAAGCTGCGCTATCGCAGCCTGCCGCAGCTCAACGGTGCCATCCAGCTGGGCTTCTCCGATGAAGCGACCCGCGAACAGGCTCGTAGCATCATCCGCAAGAACTTCAACGATTTCGACATTGTTCCGGCCGACCTGAATGGTCAGGCGGTGCTGCGTCTGGCGATGACCCCGGCCAAGCTGGCGGAAATCCGCGAATACTCCATCAAGCAGAACTTGACCACGGTACGTAACCGCGTCAACGAGCTGGGTGTTGCCGAACCGATCGTTCAGCGTCAGGGCGCCAACCGCATCGTGGTTGAGCTGCCGGGCGTGCAAGACACCGCCGAAGCCAAGCGTATCCTCGGCAAGACGGCCAACCTGGAGTTCCGTCTGGCTGCTGAGCCTGGCGCTTCGAAGGCCACTTCCGAGGAGTTCGAGTTCCGTGAAGGCAAGCGTCCTCCTGCGCTGATCGAGCGTGGCCTGATCATCACGGGTGACCAGGTAACTGACGCCAAGGCTGGTTTCGGCGAGCACGGTACACCGGAAGTGAACATCCGTCTGGACGGTCACGGCGGCGAGCTGATGAGCCGTGCGACCCGTTCGAACGTCGGTCGCAGCATGGCGGTGATCTTCATCGAGCAGCGTCCGGTCACCACTTACACCAAGCAAGTGGTCGACGGCGTCGAGAAAGACGTGGCGGTGCAGTCGTTCAAGGAAGAGAAGAAGATCATCAGCCTGGCGACCATCCAGTCGCCGCTGGGTGCTCAGTTCCGTATCACCGGCCTGAACGGCCAGGGCGAATCGTCCGAGCTGGCGCTGCTGCTGCGTGCCGGTGGTCTGGCGGCGCCGATGTACTTCGCTGAAGAGCGCACCATCGGCCCGAGCCTGGGTGCCGACAACATCACCAAAGGTATCGATGCATCGTTGTGGGGCATGCTGTTCGTCTCGCTGTTCATCATGGCCATCTACCGCTTCTTCGGCCTCATCGCCACCGTCGCACTGGCGGTGAACATGGTGATGCTGCTGGCCCTGATGTCGCTGCTGGGTGCAACGCTGACCCTGCCGGGTATCGCCGGTATCGTGTTGACCATGGGTATGGCGGTCGACGCCAACGTGCTGATTTTCTCGCGGATCCGTGAAGAGATCGCCGCCGGCATGACCGTGCAGCGTGCAATCAACGAAGGCTTCGGCCGGGCGTTCACTGCGATTCTCGACGCCAACCTGACCACCTTGCTGGTGGGCGGCATCCTGTTTGCCATGGGCACAGGTCCGGTCAAGGGCT
Source organism: Pseudomonas sp. GM55 (assembly GCF_000282395.1). Lineage (NCBI taxonomy): Bacteria > Pseudomonadati > Pseudomonadota > Gammaproteobacteria > Pseudomonadales > Pseudomonadaceae > Pseudomonas > Pseudomonas sp. GM55. Next base: position 43,040 of record NZ_AKJJ01000080.1, read on the forward strand.
TCGCAGTGACCATGTCCCTCGGGATCTTTACCTCGATGTTCACGGCCATCATGGTGACCCGCGCGATGGTCAACCTGATCTTCGGCGGTCGTGACTTCAAGAAGTTGTGGATTTAAGGGGCTGCCATGTTACGTACAATCAACTTCATGGGCGTCCGCAACTTTGCGTTCGGCGTCACATTGTTCCTTACCGCACTGGCAATATTCAGTGTCTTCCACAAGGGCATGAACTGGGGCCTGGACTTCACCGGCGGTACGCTCATCGAGCTGACCTACGAGCGTCCGGCCGATGTCACCAAGGTGCGTGAGCAGCTGGTGACCGCGGGCTATCACGAAGCCATCGTGCAGAACTTCGGTGCGACCACTGATCTGCTGGTGCGCATGCCTGGCGAAGACCCGCAGCTGGGTCACCAGGTGGCCGAAGCCCTGCAAAAGGTCGGCGGCGAGAACCCGGCGACGGTCAAGCGAGTCGAGTTCGTCGGCCCGCAGGTGGGTGAAGAGCTGCGCGACCAGGGCGGCCTCGGCATGCTGATGGCGCTGGGCGGCATCCTGATCTATCTGGCTTTCCGCTTTCAGTGGAAGTTTGCGGTCGGTGCGATCGTGTCCCTGATCCACGACGTGATCGTGACCATCGGTATCCTGTCGTTCTTCCAGATCACCTTCGACCTGACGGTTCTGGCGGCGGTGCTGGCGATCATCGGTTACTCGCTCAACGACACCATCGTGGTATTCGACCGGGTTCGCGAGAATTTCCGTGTGCTGCGCAAGGCCAGCCTGATCGAGAACATCAACATCTCGACCACGCAAACCCTGCTGCGGACCATGGCGACCTCGATCTCCACCTTGCTGGCGATCGCGGCCCTGCTGTTCTTTGGCGGCGACAACCTGTTCGGCTTCTCGATTGCCCTGTTCGTCGGTGTCATGGCGGGTACTTACTCGTCGATCTACATCGCTAACGTGGTGTTGATCTGGCTGAACCTGAGCACCGAGGATCTGATTCCTCCTGCCAATACCGAGAAGGAAGTCGACGACCGTCCTTGAAGGGCTCTCTAGTCCGGAGCAGTCTTCCAGCGATGTAGTCCGAAAAAGGCGCGAGTTGAACTCGCGCCTTTTTTTATGCTCCAAGGCTGGGAGAAGCGCGGGTTTATCCCGTATGTGATGGTCAGGAGGTTCATGTGAACAAGTCGATGCTGGTTGGTGCTGTACTGGGTGCTGTCGGTGTGACTGCCGGGGGTGCTGTGGCCACCTACAGCCTGGTTAAAAGCGGCCCAGAGTACGCGCAAGTACTCGCCGTTGAGCCGGTCAAGACGCAAATCAAGACTCCACGTGAAGTGTGCAAGGATGTAACGGTCACCCGGCAGGCGCCGGTGAAAGATCAACATCAGATCGCCGGTACGGTGGTCGGTGCATTGGCGGGTGGATTACTGGGTAACCAGATCGGTGGCGGTACCGGCAAGAAGATCGCCACGGTCGCGGGTGCTGTTGGCGGTGGCTACGCCGGCAACAAGGTGCAGGAAGGCATGCAAGAGCGTGATACCTACACCACGACCCAGACCCGTTGTAATACGGTGAATGACATTAGTGACAAGGTCGTCGGTTACGACGTGCGGTATTCGCTGGACGGCAAGGAAGGCAATGTGCGCATGGATCGTGATCCGGGTAACCAGATCCCTGTGGATAAAGAGGGCAAGCTGATCCTGTCGGAGAACGAGCGGAATCGCTAAGTACGCAGGTTTGAGATTCAAAAGAAGCACCCTTCGGGGTGCTTTTTTGTGCCCGGGATTTATGAGTCTCCGCAAACCCACTGTAGGAGCGAGCTTGCTCGCGAAAAACGCCAGGGCACCGCGTTAACCCAGAAGGCACGCGTTATCGTTAGCGACCATCGCGAGCAAGCTCGCTCCTACAGGGTTTTTCGGTGCTTTCTGGGGACAAATTTCACTCATAAAAAAAGCACCCCGAAGGGTGCTTTTCTGTCACTGGAAGCTTAGCGCTTCAGCGAGGCCGGCAGGTGCGGCTGGATCGCCGTTAGCACTGCCTTGAAGCATTTGGTGTTGCCAGCAACCACGTGGCCTTTCTCGAGGAAGTCGTGACCGCCGGTGAAGTCGCTCACCAGGCCGCCTGCTTCCTGGATCAGCAGGGCGCCTGCGGCCATGTCCCACTCGGACAGGCCCGACTCCCAGAACGCGTCGAAACGGCCGGCGGCCACGTAGGCCAGGTCCAGGCTCGCGGAACCTGCGCGGCGGATGCCGGCAGTCTGGCCAACCAGGGCGCGGAACATGCCCAGGTAGTTGTCGAGGTTGTCCATCTGGTCGTCACGGAACGGGAAGCCGGTACCCAGCAGGGCGCCGTCGAGGCTGGTGCGACCGCTGACGCGCAGGCGACGACCGTTCAGTTGAGCGCCGCGACCACGGCTGGCGGTGAATTCTTCCTGGCGAACCGGGTCCAGAACAACGGCGTGTTCCAGGCGGCCACGGTATTTGCAGGCGATGCTGACAGCGAAGTGAGGAATGCCGCGCAGGAAGTTGGTGGTGCCGTCCAGCGGATCGATGATCCACAGGTACTCTTCGCCTTCGATGCCGGTGCCGGCGTGCATGCCGGTTTCTTCACCCATGATCGAGTGGTTCGGGTAAGCCTTGCGCAGGGCGTCGATGATTTTCTGTTCAGCGGCGCGATCCACCTCGGATACGTAATCCTTGGCGTCTTTTTCGTCGACCTTGATGGTATCCAGGCGCTCGATGGAGCGGAAGATCAATTCACTGGCGCTGCGGGCGGCGCGCAGCGCGATATTCAGCATGGGCTGCATGGATGTGTCACCTAAGGTTGTTAAAGAAAGCCGGGCATTCTATCAGAAAGTTTCTACAGGAGAAGGACGACGTTCGCTTTCGTGGCTTAACGGTAGGTTCGGCTGTAAGATTCCGCTCCCGATTATCGTGTTCGAGAGCGCCTCCCTTGCTGCAAAACATTCGTGTCGTCCTGGTCAATACCAGCCATCCGGGCAATATCGGCGGGACTGCGCGCGCCATGAAGAACATGGGGCTGTCGCGGCTGGTGCTGGTCGAACCTCGTCTGTTCCCGCACCACGAGGCCGATGCCCGTGCTTCAGGTGCCGGTGACATCCTTGAAAACGCGCAAGTCGTCGCCACTTTGGAAGATGCCCTGGTCGGCTGCAACCTGGTGCTCGGCACCAGCGCCCGCGACCGGCGTATTCCCTGGCCGCTGCTCGACCCCCGCGAATGCGGCGCGAAAGTGGTCGAGGAAGCCGGGCAGGGGGCGGAAATCGCCCTGGTGTTCGGTCGTGAAGATTCCGGCCTGACCAACGAAGAGCTGCAGCGATGTCACTATCACGTGCACATCCCATCCGACCCTGAGTTCAGCTCGCTGAACCTGGGGGCGGCGGTGCAGGTGTTGAGCTATGAAGTGCGCATGTCCTGGCTGGCCGCGCAAGGTCAGCCAAGCAAGGTCGAAAAGGAAGAAGTGGCCTCGGTCAAAAGCGCCGAGCTGGCGACCATGGATGAGCTGGAGCGATTCTATGAGCACCTGGAGCAGACCCTGGTGGCCATCGAATTCCTCGATCCGGAAAAGCCACGGCACTTGATGGCGCGCCTGCGCCGGTTGTACGGACGCAGCTCGGTCAGCAGGGCGGAAATGAACATTTTGCGTGGCATCCTCACGGAAACCCAGAAAGCGGCCCGTGGTGAACTTCTAAAGCGGAAGGATTAATGATGTTTGAGCGTTTGCGTGAAGATATCCAGAGCGTATTCCATCGAGACCCGGCGGCGCGTAACGCTTTTGAAGTCCTGACGTGCTACCCGGGCATGCACGCCATCTGGATTCACCGTTTGTCGGCGGCCCTGTGGCGCGCGGAGCTGAAATGGCTGGCGCGGCTGGTGTCGAACTTCGGTCGCTGGTTGACCGGGATCGAAATTCATCCGGGCGCCAAGGTCGGTCGTCGTTTCTTCATCGACCATGGCATGGGCATCGTCATTGGTGAAACCGCCGAGATTGGCGACGACGTTACCATCTATCAGGGTGTGACTCTGGGCGGCACGAGCTGGAACAAGGGCAAGCGTCACCCGACCCTGGAAGATGGTGTGGTGGTTGGCGCGGGTGCCAAGGTGCTCGGCCCGTTCACCGTTGGCGCTGGGGCCAAGGTCGGTTCCAATGCCGTGGTGACCAAGGCGGTACCGCCGGGAGCCACGGTGGTCGGGATTCCAGGGCGAATCATCGTCAAATCCGACGAAGAGCAGGACGCCAAGCGCAAGGCCATGGCAGAGAAGATCGGTTTTGATGCCTATGGTGTCAGCGAAGACATGCCTGACCCGGTGGCGCGTGCCATCAATCAATTGCTCGATCATCTGCAGGCGGTCGATGGTCGCCTGGAGGGGATGTGCGGGGCGTTGAAGGATCTGGGCAGTAATTACTGTGCGAAAGATCTGCCTGAACTGCGCGAAGAAGATTTTGCCTGTGTGAAGGACAAGGATCAGAGTCAGGCGAGCTGACGTTTTACGAGCATGCTCCCCTCTCTGTAGGAGCGAGCCTGCTCGCGATGGACCTGAGAACACCGCGGGGTGCCAGGTGCCCAGCGTTATCGTTGACGACCATCGCGAGCATGCTCGCTCCTACAGTACTGCTGGCTGTAACTGTCCAGCCTTTGCTATGATGCCGCCGCTGTTTTGCGGGTAAACCTGACTAAAGTACTAGGTCTTATAGTTGACTTAAATACTCGGGAATTGCATACTCGCCTCATTCCGAACTCCGTGGTAATTGTCCATGCGACTGACTACAAAAGGCCGATACGCCGTGACCGCCATGCTTGACCTGGCGTTGCACGCGCAGCACGGGCCCGTGTCCCTGGCCGATATCTCCGAGCGCCAAGGCATCTCCCTGTCCTACCTCGAACAGCTTTTCGCCAAGCTGCGCCGCAGCAACCTGGTGTCCAGCGTGCGTGGTCCGGGCGGTGGTTACCAATTGTCCCGCGACATGCAGGGCATCCAGGTCGCCCAGGTGATCGATGCGGTGAACGAATCGGTCGATGCCACCAAATGCCAGGGGCAGGGTGATTGCCATTCCGGCGACACTTGCCTGACTCACCACTTGTGGTGCGACCTGAGCCTGCAGATTCACGAATTTCTGAGCGGTATCAGCTTGGCTGACCTTGTGACTCGCCGTGAGGTGCAAGAAGTAGCCCAGCGTCAGGACCAGCGCCGTTGCAACAGCAAGGTGCCACGCCTGGACAAGATTGAAGCGTCCGCCGTCGAATGACAGCCAAAGAGCTAGCGGCACGCCAGCCAGCCTGATTTAGGAGATAGTCCATGAAATTGCCGATTTACCTTGATTACTCTGCGACCACCCCGGTTGATCCGCGTGTTGCGCAAAAAATGAGTGAATGCCTGCTGGTCGACGGAAACTTCGGTAACCCGGCGTCCCGTTCCCACGTGTTCGGCTGGAAAGCCGAAGAGTCCGTCGAAAACGCCCGTCGTCAGGTCGCCGACCTGGTCAACGCCGACCCGCGTGAAATCGTCTGGACCTCCGGTGCCACCGAATCCGACAACCTGGCAATCAAGGGTGCGGCGCATTTCTATGCCACCAAGGGCAAGCACCTGATCACCACCAAGATTGAGCACAAGGCTGTCCTCGACACCATGCGCCAACTGGAGCGTGAAGGTTTCGAAGTGACCTACATCGAGCCTCGCACCGATGGTCTGGTCACTCCAGAGATGGTCGAAGCTGAACTGCGTGACGACACCATCCTGGTTTCGGTCATGCACGTGAACAACGAAATCGGCACCGTCAACGACATCGCGGCCATCGGCGAGCTGACCCGCGCCAGGGGCATCCTGTTCCACGTTGACGCCGCTCAGTCCACCGGCAAGGTGGACATCGACCTGCAGAAGCTGAAAGTTGACCTGATGTCGTTCTCGGCTCACAAGACTTACGGCCCTAAAGGCATTGGCGCGCTGTACGTGAGCCGCAAGCCACGCGTGCGCATCGAAGCGACCATGCACGGCGGCGGTCACGAGCGCGGCATGCGTTCCGGCACCCTGGCGACCCACCAGATCGTCGGCATGGGTGAAGCCTTCCGCGTAGCCAAGGAAGACATGGCTGCCGAGAACGCGCGCATCAAGGCATTGAGCGAGCGTTTCTTCAAGCAGGTCGAGCACCTGGAAGAGCTGTACGTCAACGGCAGCATGACTGCCCGCGTTCCGCACAACCTGAACCTGAGCTTCAACTACGTTGAAGGCGAGTCGCTGATCATGGCGCTCAAGGATCTGGCGGTATCGTCCGGTTCGGCCTGCACCTCGGCATCGCTTGAGCCTTCGTACGTATTGCGCGCCCTGGGCCGCAACGACGAACTGGCCCACAGTTCGATCCGTTTCACCTTCGGCCGCTTCACCACCGAAGAAGAAATCGACTACGCCGCACAGAAAGTCTGTGAGGCCGTTATCAAACTGCGAGCTCTGTCGCCGCTGTGGGACATGTACAAAGACGGTGTCGATATCTCGAAGATCGAGTGGGCGGCACACTAACTATAGAAGCCGCCGGATACAGGTCCTGTAGCAACGCGGCGATAGACGCAGCGTAACTGCAGGGCCTCAAGAGCGGCCCTGATGAGTGAGGATTGAGAATCATGTCTTACAGCGAAAAGGTCATCGACCACTACGAAAACCCGCGCAACGTCGGCAAGATGGACGCGGAAGACCCTGATGTCGGCACCGGCATGGTCGGCGCTCCGGCGTGCGGCGACGTGATGCGCCTGCAGATCAAGGTCAACGACGCCGGCATCATCGAAGATGCCAAGTTCAAGACCTACGGCTGCGGTTCGGCTATCGCTTCCAGCTCCCTCGCCACCGAGTGGATGAAGGGCAAGACCCTGGACGAAGCAGAAACCATCAAGAACACCCAGCTGGCTGAAGAACTGGCCTTGCCGCCAGTGAAAATTCACTGCTCGGTACTCGCTGAAGACGCCATCAAGGCGGCTGTTCGCGACTACAAGCAGAAGAAAGGCTTGATCTGACTTTCAAGATTTGGCGACGAGTAAGGAGTCACCGATGGCTATCAGCATGACAGAAGCGGCTGCTCGACACGTGCGGCGCTCCCTCGACGGGCGCGGCAAAGGTGAAGGGATTCGTCTGGGTGTTCGCACCACAGGCTGTTCCGGCCTTGCCTACGTGCTGGAGTTTGTCGACGAGGTGGTTGCAGAGGACCAGGTGTTCGAAAGTCACGGCGAAAAAGTGATCATCGACCCGAAAAGCCTGGCCTACCTGGACGGCACCGAGCTCGATTTCGTCAAGGAAGGGTTGAACGAAGGCTTCAAGTTCAACAACCCCAACGTACGCGGTGAATGTGGCTGCGGCGAAAGCTTCAACATCTGAGGCTTGTCGTGGGTACTCCTTGTCATTTCGCTTTATTCGAGCTGCAACCGAGTTTTAACCTGGACCTCGATCAGCTGGCTACGCGCTATCGCGAGCTGGCGCGCGGCGTTCATCCGGACCGCTTTGCCGACGCTTCCGAACGCGAACAACGGTTGGCCCTGGAGCAATCGGCGAGCCTCAACGAGGCCTACCAGACGCTCAAGAGTCCGCCCAAGCGCGCGCGCTACCTGCTCGCCTTGAATGGTGGCGAGCTGCCGCTGGAGGTCACGGTGCATGATCCGGAGTTTCTTCTGCAGCAGATGGAGTTGCGCGAAGAGCTCGAAGACCTGCAAGACAGTGCCGATCTGGCAGGTGTTGCCGTGTTCAAGCGCCGCCTGAAAGTTGCCCAGGAAAAACTGAACGACAGTTTCGCAGCCTGTTGGAATGATGCAGCGCAACGTGAGCAGGCCGAACGCCTGATGCGACGCATGCAGTTTCTCGACAAGCTCACCCACGAAGTGCGCCAGTTAGAAGAGCGCCTCGACGATTAACCCAGTGCCGCTCCGGTCGCACGCCTGATATACAGATAAGTCCTGAAACGATGGCCCTACTGCAGATCGCCGAACCCGGCCAAAGTCCTCAACCGCACCAGCGTCGCCTGGCTGTGGGGATCGACTTGGGCACTACCAATTCGCTGGTCGCTGCGTTGCGCAGTGGTCTTTCCGAACCTCTGGCTGACGCAGAAGGGCGGGTCATCCTGCCGTCTGCCGTGCGCTACCACGCCGATCGCGTCGAGGTGGGCGAATCCGCCAAGCTGGCTGCCGCCACCGATCCCTTGAACACAGTGCTGTCGGTCAAGCGCTTGATGGGGCGTGGTCTGTCCGACGTCAAGCAGCTTGGTGATCAGTTGCCATACCGCTTTGTCGATGGCGAGTCGCACATGCCGTTCATCGACACGATCCAGGGCCCGAAAAGCCCGGTCGAAGTCTCTGCCGATATTCTCAAGGTTCTGCGTCAGCGTGCCGAAGCCACCCTCGGTGGTGAGCTGGTAGGCGCGGTAATCACCGTTCCGGCCTATTTCGACGACGCTCAGCGTCAAGCCACCAAGGATGCGGCCAAACTGGCCGGCCTGAATGTGCTGCGTTTGCTCAACGAGCCGACTGCGGCGGCGGTGGCTTATGGTCTGGACCAGCACGCCGAAGGCCTGGTCGCCATTTATGACCTGGGCGGCGGCACCTTCGATATTTCGATTCTGCGACTGACCGGCGGTGTGTTCGAAGTCCTGGCCACCGGCGGCGACAGCGCCCTGGGCGGCGATGACTTCGATCACGCGATCGCTGGCTGGATTATCGAGGGCGCCGGCTTGTCCGCCGACCTCGATCCAGGCGTGCAGCGCAACTTGCTGCAAACCGCCTGTGCCGCCAAGGAAGCCCTGACCAATGCCGCGTCGGTTGAAGTCGCTTATGGCACCTGGAAAGCCGAGCTGACCCGTGAAGCCTTCAATGCGCTGATCGAGCCGATGGTCGCCCGCAGCCTGAAAGCCTGCCGTCGTGCGGTGCGTGATTCCGCTATCGAGCTGGAAGACGTGCACGCCGTGGTCATGGTCGGAGGTTCGACTCGCGTTCCTCGCGTTCGCGAAGCCGTCGCCGAAGCCTTCGGTCGCCAGCCGCTGACTGAAATCGACCCGGATCAAGTGGTGGCCATTGGTGCTGCGATCCAGGCCGATACCCTGGCCGGCAACAAGCGTGACGGCAGCGAACTGCTGTTGCTGGACGTGATTCCGCTGTCCCTGGGTCTGGAGACCATGGGCGGCCTGATGGAGAAGGTGATTCCGCGCAATACCACCATCCCCGTTGCCCGCGCCCAGGACTTCACCACTTATAAAGATGGCCAGTCGGCCATGGCCATCCACGTATTGCAGGGCGAGCGTGAGCTGATCAGCGACTGCCGCTCCCTGGCGCGCTTCGAATTGCGCGGTATTCCGGCGATGGTGGCCGGCGCGGCGAAGATTCGCGTGACCTTCCAGGTCGATGCCGACGGTCTGCTGAGTGTTTCGGCCCGCGAACTGGGTTCGGGCGTCGAAGCCAGCATTCAGGTAAAGCCATCCTACGGCCTGACCGACGGCGAAATCGCCAAAATGCTCAAGGACTCGTTCCAGCACGCCAATGACGACAAGGTTGCCCGAGTGTTGCGCGAACAGCAGGTCGACGCCCAGCGCCTGATCGAAGCAGTGCAGGCTGCTCTGGTGGCTGATGGCGAGCGTCTGCTCGACGCCGATGAGCGCATGGTCATCGAGCTGCAGGTGCAGGAATTGACCGAACTGATGAAAGGTACCGATGGTTACGCCATCGAGCAGCAGACCAAGCGTCTGTCGCAAGTGACCGACGCCTTTGCTGCCCGCCGCCTGGACTCGACGGTGAAAGCCGCGCTGGCGGGGCGCAACCTGAATGAGATTGAGGAATAACGATGCCGCAGGTCATTTTTCTGCCACACGAGAAGTTCTGCCCCGAAGGCATGGTTGTGGAGGCTGAGACGGGTGTGTCCATCCTCGAGCTGGCTCATGAGCACCATATCGAGATGGAAAGTGCCTGTGGTGGCGTCTGTGCGTGCACCACTTGTCACTGCATCATCCGCGAGGGTTTCGACTCGCTGGAGGAGGCCGATGAGCTGGAAGAAGACTATCTTGACAAGGCCTGGGGGCTGGAAGCCCAGTCGCGCCTGGGCTGTCAGGCCAAGGTCGGGACTGAAGACCTGACCGTTGAAATTCCGAAATACTCGCTCAACCATGCAGCCGAAGCGCCGCACTGATTCAAGGAGCTTTCATGAGCCTGAAATGGGTTGATGTGCTGGAAATCGCGATCCAGTTGGCTGAGTCAAAGCCGGATGTGGACCCGCGTTACGTGAACTTCGTCGATCTGCACCAGTGGGTGCTGGCATTGCCGGAGTTCAGTGATGATCCGAACCGCGGTGGCGAGAAGGTGCTTGAAGCCATTCAGGCCGCCTGGATCGAAGAAGCAGACTGAGTCTGCACCGTACGCAGTTAGGCAATACCAAAGAACCCGCGTATAATTCGCGGGTTTAATTTTTCGTAAATTACCGTTTCTGGAGTTACACCATGGCTGTTCAACGTACTTTCTCCATCATCAAGCCTGACGCCGTTGCTAAAAACGTGATCGGCGAGATCACCACCCGTTTCGAAAAAGCAGGCCTGCGCGTTGTAGCTTCGAAACTGAAGCAACTGTCCAAAGCCGAAGCCGAAGGCTTCTACGCTGAGCACAGCGCTCGTGGTTTCTTCAACGACCTGGTTGCTTTCATGATCTCCGGTCCGGTTGTCGTTCAGGTTCTGGAAGGCGAAAACGCTATCGCTCTGAACCGTGAGCTGATGGGCGCTACCAACCCTAAAGAAGCTGCTGCCGGCACCATCCGCGCTGACTTCGCTGACTCCATCGATGCCAACGCCGTACACGGTTCGGACTCCGAAGCCGCTGCCGCTCGCGAAATCTCGTACTTCTTCGCAGCTACTGAAGTAACCACTCGCTAAGCATTGGCTTAAGAGTGAAGGTGAATCCATGACTACATCGACTGTAAAAACTAACCTGCTGGGTCTGACTCAGCTGGAAATGGAAAAATTCTTCGACTCAATCGGGGAGAAGCGTTTCCGTGCCGGTCAGGTAATGAAATGGATTCACCACTTTGGTGTCGATGATTTCGATGCCATGACGAACGTCAGCAAGGCCTTGCGCGAAAAGCTCAAGGCTGTTGCTGAAGTCCGTGGTCCGGAAGTGGTCAGCGAGGACATCTCCAGCGACGGCACCCGCAAGTGGGTGGTGCGCGTGGCGTCCGGCAGCTGCGTCGAGACCGTGTACATTCCCCAGGGCAAGCGCGGCACCTTGTGCGTTTCGTCCCAGGCAGGCTGTGCCCTGGATTGCAGTTTCTGCTCCACCGGCAAGCAAGGCTTCAACAGCAACCTCACCGCCGCCGAAGTCATCGGTCAGGTGTGGATTGCCAACAAATCCTTTGGCAGCGTCCCGGCAACCGTCGACCGTGCCATCACCAACGTGGTGATGATGGGCATGGGTGAGCCGCTGCTGAACTTCGACAACGTCGTCGCGGCCATGCATCTGATGATGGACGACCTGGGCTACGGCATTTCCAAGCGCCGTGTGACCCTGTCGACCTCCGGCGTGGTGCCGATGATCGATGAGCTCTCCAAGCACATCGACGTCTCCCTGGCGTTGTCCCTGCACGCACCGAATGACGCATTGCGTAACCAATTGGTGCCGATCAACAAGAAGTATCCGCTTAAGATGCTGCTTGAGTCGTGCCAGCGCTACATGTCGTCCCTGGGCGAAAAGCGTGTGCTGACCATCGAGTACACCTTGCTCAAGGACGTCAATGACAAGGTTGAGCACGCCGTGGAAATGATCGAGTTGCTCAAGAACATCCCGTGCAAGATCAACCTGATCCCGTTCAACCCGTTCCCGCATTCCGGGTACGAGCGTCCGAGCAACAACGCCATTCGTCGTTTCCAGGATCAGCTCCATCATGCCGGTTTCAACGTCACCGTCCGCACCACCCGTGGTGAAGACATCGACGCGGCCTGTGGTCAATTGGTAGGGCAGGTGCTGGATCGCACCCGTCGCAGCGAACGTTATATCGCCGTGCGTGAGTTGAGCGCCGACAGCGATGTTGCTTCGGGCGCTGCGAACAACAACTAAGAGAGGATCTCTATGTCCCTGCGCTTTGCGCTGCTTTTGCTGTTGGCCAGCCTGTGTGCTGGCTGTGTGCTTTCGGGCGACTACAACCCGATGAAGACCAGCAAGGGCCGTGATGAAGCGCGTGAGGCCTATGTGCAACTTGGTATCGGGTATTTGCAACAAGGTATGACCGAGCGCGCCAAGGTCCCGCTGAAAAAGGCCCTGGAACTGGATGGCGCCGACCCTGATGCCAACGCGGCGCTGGGGCTGGTGTTCCAGGCGGAAATGGAGCCGGAACTGGCCGACGAGCATTTTCGCAAGGCACTGTCTTCCCGTCCCGCCGATGCACGATTCCTCAATAATTACGGCAGTTTTCTGTTCGAGCAGAAGCGTTACAAGGAAGCCTACGAGCGCTTTGAACAAGCCGCCGCCGATACCCTGTATCCTGAGCGTTCACGGGTATTCGAAAACCTCGGCATGACCGCTTCAATGCTGGGAGAGCGTGAGCTGGCGCGGCAGCAACTGGAAAAAGCCCTGCGCCTGAACCGCCAACAACCTCGCGCATTGCTGGAAATGGCTGAGTTGTCTTACGAAGACAGGCATTATGTGCCCGCGCGTGACTACTACGATCGTTTTAGCCTGCTTGCCGAGCAAAATGCACGTAGTCTATTGCTCGGCGTTCGGCTGGCAAAAGTGTTTGAAGATCGCGACAAGGCCGCCAGTAAAGGCCTGCAACTAAAACGACTCTATCCCGGTACACCGGAATATCAGCAATACCTGTCGGAGCAATGATGAAAGCGGCGCATCCCGAAGTTGTAGCAGCGAATCGCGTTAACCCCGGTGAGACTTTGCGCCAGGCTCGCGAAAGCAATGGCTGGTCGCTGGCCGAAGTGGCCCTCAAGCTCAACCTCACCACCACTTCCCTGAGCAATCTGGAAGCCGGCGCTTTCGACAAGCTGCCTGGGCATACCTTCGCCCGTGGTTACATTCGTGCCTACGCCAAGTTGCTCGGCATGGACCAGGCGGTTCTGGTCCAGCAGTTCGATCAATCCACCGGTACCGATTCCCAGGGCAGCAGTGTTCACAGTCTGGGTCGTATCGAAGAACCGGTCCGGGTTTCCCACACCATTTTGCGAATTGTCAGCCTGCTGTTGCTGATCGCGGTGATCGGTGGCGGTTTTGTCTGGTGGCAGGACCAGACCTCGATGCGCACCAAGGATCTGGTTGGTCTGGCACCGGAGCACGTTGAAGTCGAAGGCGCCGACGGTACGACACAGATTCATCCGCTGGACGAGCCGGAAGACCAGGCCGTCGCGGAAGGCCAGACCGAAGGCGGAACCGCCCTCGCGCTGCCACAGGCCGACGCTCCGGCTGAAGCACCGGTGGAGGCTCAGGCGACTGCGCCAGCCACCCCGGCAGCGCCAGCCACAGCCGCCGCACCCGCTCACAATTCAGCACCAGTCGTCGCAGCACCAGTGACCCCGGCAACTCCGGCCCCGGCTGCTCCTGCCATCCTGGCCCCGGTGGTGACTGCACCGGTAGCTCCTGCCGCTCCGGCTCCTGCTCCAGCGGTAACCGCGCCGGTAGCCGGTCAAGGCCAGGTTCAGCTGCAGTTCACCGCCGATTGCTGGACACAAGTGACCGACGGTAACGGCAAGGTGCTGTTCAGCGGTCTCAAACGCAAAGGCGACAGCCTGGCAGTCAATGGCAAACCACCGTTTGCCGTGCGTCTGGGCTTTGCCCGCGGCGCTCAGGTCAGCTACAACGGCCAGCCGGTTGATGTCGCTCCGTTCACCAGTGGCGAGACTGCTCGCCTGAAGTTGGGTCAATAAGTCATGCACGGCGAATCTCCAATCAAACGTCGCGAATCTCGCAAGATCTGGGTCGGTAACGTGCCTGTTGGCGGCGATGCGCCTATCGCTGTGCAGAGCATGACCAACAGCGACACCAACGATGTCGCGGCCACTGTCGCGCAAATCAACCGCCTTGAAGCGGCCGGCGTCGATATCGTGCGGGTGTCCGTACCGGACATGGACGCCGCCGAAGCCTTCGGCAAGATCAAGCAGCTGGTCAAAGTGCCCCTGGTTGCCGACATCCACTTCGACTACCGGATCGCGTTGCGCGTAGCCGAACTGGGTGTTGATTGCCTGCGGATCAACCCGGGCAACATCGGCCGCGAAGACCGGGTGCGCGCCGTGGTCGATGCCGCCCGTGACCGCGGGATCCCGATCCGTATCGGCGTGAACGCCGGTTCCCTGGAAAAAGACCTGCAAAAGAAATACGGCGAGCCGACCCCGGCGGCGCTGGTCGAGTCGGCTTTGCGTCACGTCGAGCACCTCGAACGCCTGAACTTCCAGGACTTCAAGGTCAGCGTGAAAGCGTCCGACGTGTTCATGGCCGTCGAAGCGTATCGCCTGCTGGCCAAGGAAATCGTCCAGCCGCTGCACCTGGGCATCACTGAAGCCGGTGGTTTGCGTTCCGGCACGGTGAAATCTGCCGTGGGCCTCGGTATGCTGCTCGCCGAAGGGATTGGCGATACTATCCGCATCTCGTTGGCGGCCGACCCGGTCGAGGAAGTGAAAGTCGGCTACGACATTCTCAAATCCCTGCACCTGCGTTCCCGTGGCATCAACTTCATCGCCTGCCCGAGCTGCTCGCGGCAGAACTTCGATGTGGTCAAGACCATGAACGAGCTGGAAGGGCGCCTCGAAGATTTGCTGGTGCCGCTGGATGTCGCGGTGATCGGTTGCGTGGTCAACGGCCCGGGTGAAGCCAAGGAAGCCCACATCGGCTTGACCGGTGGCACGCCGAACCTGATTTACATCGACGGCAAGCCGTCGCAGAAACTGACGAATGACAATCTGGTGGATGAGCTTGAACGCTTGATCCGCCAGAAAGCGGCCGAAAAGGTCGAAGCTGACGCTGCCGTCATTGCGCGTGGCTGATCGAACGAATTAAGGAATTTAAGTGAGCAAGTCTCTGCAAGCCATTCGTGGCATGAACGACATCCTGCCCGAACAGACTCCCCTTTGGCGTCATTTCGAGAGCACCGTTTCGCGCCTGCTGGATAACTACGGTTACAAGCAGATTCGCATGCCGATCGTCGAGTTCACCGAACTGTTCAAGCGCTCCATCGGTGAAGTGACCGACATCGTCGAAAAAGAGATGTACACCTTCGACGATCGCAACGGCGACTCCCTGACCCTGCGCCCCGAAGGCACGGCGGCCTGTGTGCGCGCGGTGCTGGAGCACGGCATCACCGGCGGTGGCCAGGTGCAGAAACTCTGGTACATCGGCCCGATGTTCCGCCACGAGCGTCCGCAGAAAGGCCGTTATCGCCAGTTCCACCAGATCGGTGTCGAAGTGTTCAACCTCGACGGTCCGGACATCGACGCCGAACTGATCGTATTGACCTGGCGCCTGTGGGGCGAACTGGGCATTCGCGATGCGGTAAAACTCGAGCTCAACAGCCTGGGCACCAGCGAGTCCCGTGGCCGTTATCGCGAAGCGCTGGTCGAGTTCCTGTCGGGACACATGGACAAGCTGGACGAAGACAGCCAGCGTCGCCTGAAGACCAACCCGCTGCGCGTTCTCGATACCAAGAACGCTGACACTCAAGCGATTCTTGTCGATGCGCCGAAAATGGCCGACTACCTCGACGAAGAATCCCGCGTGCATTTCGAGGGCCTCAAGGCTCGCCTGGACGCCGCCGGCATTCCTTACGTGATCAACCCGAAGCTGGTTCGCGGGCTGGATTACTACAGCAAGACCGTTTTCGAATGGGTCACCGACAAACTCGGCGCCCAGGGCACCGTCTGCGCTGGCGGCCGTTATGACGGTCTGGTGGAGCAGATGGGCGGCAAGCCGACCGCCGGCGTTGGTTTTGCCATGGGCATCGAACGCCTGGTGCTGTTGCTGGAAACCCTGGAGCAGATCCCGGAAGAGATCTCCCGTCAGGTCGACGTTTACCTCTGTGCCTTCGGTGAAGCCGCCGAACTCGCCGGCCTGACCCTGGCGGAGCGCGTTCGTGATCAGTTGCCCAACCTGCGCCTGCAAGTGAATGCCGGTGCCGGCAGTTTCAAAAGCCAGTTCAAGAAAGCCGACAAGAGCGGGGCACTGTATGCGCTGATCCTCGGTGACGACGAAATGGCCCAGCAAGTGGTAGGTTTCAAACCCCTGCGTGGCCAGGGCGAACAACAAAGCATTGCCTGGGATGCGCTTGCAGCACACCTGGCCACCTGCGTCGTGCAGGGTTGAAGCTGTCTAAGCAGCCGAATTAGCGATTAAGGAGTATTGGGGTGTCGAGTACCGAAGACGAACATGTGGCGGAATTGAAGGAATGGTGGTCACGCAACGGTAAGCCCCTGGTTACTGGCGGCCTGTTTGCGCTGGTCATCGTGTTCGGCTGGCAGGCGTTCCACAAGTATCAGAGCAATCAGTCGCAAGGCGCCTCGATTCTCTATCAGCAATTGCTCGAAACCACGCTGACGCCTGACGGCAAACCTGATGCGGCCCGTGTTTCGGACCTGGCCGGCAAGCTCAACAGCGAGTTCGGCGGCAGCGCCTATGCGCAGTACGGCAGCCTGTTCGTCGCCAAAGTGGCGGTTGACAGCGGCAAGCTGGACGACGCGGCCAGCGAGCTGAAAGCCATCGTCGACAAGCCGGCCAACCCGGCGCTGGGCGAAATCGCCCGTCAGCGTCTGGCCCAGGTACTCGGTGCGCAGAACAAGGCCGACGAAGCACTGAAGCTGCTTGAAGGCGATGCCGACAAGGCATTCCTGGCCACTCGCGAAGAGCTCAAGGGCGACCTGCTGGTGCAGTTGGGTCGTATTGATGAGGCGAGCGCGGCGTATCAAAAAGCCAAGGCGGCGCTGTCGGATGAAGCGGCGGTCGGTGGCCTGCAAATCAAGCTGGACGACCTGGCCAAAGGGGATGCGTGACGTGATTCGTTGGAAACATGCAGCATTGCTGGCTCTGGCCTTGATGGCCGCGGGTTGCAGCAGCAACAGCAAAAAAGAACTGCCGCCGGCCGAACTGGTCGACTTCAAGGAAGAAGTGGTTCTGCACAAGCAGTGGAGTCGTTCGATCGGTGACGGTCAGGGCGAAACCTACAACATGCTGGTTCCGGCCATCGATGGCGATACCATCTATGCCGCCGACGTCACTGGCGTGTTGATGGCGATGGACCGCAACACAGGCGACGTCAAATGGAAGAAAGATCTTGAGCTGCCTGTCTCCGGCGCCGTTGGCGTAGCTTACGGTCTGGTCACCATCGGTACGCTCAAGGGTGAAATCGTTGCCCTGGACGCCATCAATGGTGAAGAAAAGTGGCGCGCTCGCGTGTCCAGCGAAGTACTGGCACCGCCAGCCAACAACGGTGACGTTGTGGTGGTGCAGACTCAGGACGATCGCCTGATCGGCCTGGATGCTTCCACCGGCAATCGTCGCTGGATCTATGACAGCACCCCTGCGGTCCTGACCCTGCGTGGCACCAGTGCGCCGATCGTGACCAACCGCCTGGCGGTGGCTGGCCTGTCGACCGGTAAAGTGGTTGCCGTGGATATCTCCAACGGCGTACCGGTGTGGGAACAGCGCGTAGCGATCCCGCAAGGTCGCTCGGAGCTGGAGCGCGTGGTCGATATCGACGGTGGCTTGCTGCTGTCGGGTGAGACGCTGTACGTCGCCAGCTATCAGGGGCGCGTTGCCGCTCTGGACCTGCAAAGCGGCCGTCAGCTCTGGCAGCGTGATGCCTCCAGCTACGCCGGTGTCGCCCAGGGTTTTGGCACCGTTTATGTGAGCCTGTCTTCGGGTACCGTTGAAGGCGTCGACGAGCGTTCCACCACAGCCTTGTGGAGCAACGATTCGCTGGTCCGTCGTCAACTGTCGGCCCCGGAAGTGTTCTCCAGCTACGTTGCAGTCGGTGACCTGGAAGGTTACCTGCACCTGCTGAGTCAGGTGGACGGTCGTTTCGTCGGCCGCGAGCGCATCGACAGCGACGGCCTGCGTGCCCGTCCGCTGGTGGTGGGTGACACGATTTATGTGTATGGCAACAGCGGCAAACTGGAAGCCCTGACCATTAAGTAAAGGTTTGACTATGCTTGGGGTTAATCCCCCAGGCTGCTTCACTTGTAGGAGCGAGCTTGCTCGCGATGGACGTCAACGAATACGTTTGCTGTCTGAATAAACGCGGTGTTTTTGCGTTTTTCGCGAGCAATCGAGCGTCGACCGGCTGCTCCTACAGTGTTGCCCCGAGCACCAGCCGCTGCCTCGCAGCGGCTTTTGTATTTTCTGAAATAACGAAGTGGAGAGCCGCATGGTTCCCGTAATCGCCCTGGTGGGCCGACCCAACGTCGGCAAGTCCACCTTGTTCAACCGCCTGACCAGGACTCGTGACGCCATCGTTGGCGACTTGTCCGGTCTGACCCGTGATCGCCAGTACGGTGAGGCCAAGTGGCAAGGGCGTTCCTACATTCTGATCGACACCGGCGGTATCTCCGGTGACGAGCATGGTATGGACGAAAAGATGGCCGAGCAGTCGCTGCTGGCCATCGAAGAAGCGGATGTCGTTCTGTTCCTGGTAGATGCCAAGGCCGGTTTCACCGCCGCCGACCAGATGATCGCCGAGCATTTGCGCAAACGTAACAAGCGCTCTCACGTGGTGGCCAACAAGGTCGACAACATCGACCCGGAAATGGCCCGCGCCGAATTCGCTCCGTTGGGCATGGGCCATGCGATCCCGATCGCCGGCGCCCACGGCCGTGGTATCACCCAGTTGCTGGAAGCGGCACTGAGTGAATTCCCGCGAGACGATGACGAGCCGCAGGAAGGCGAAGAGGAAGAGATCGTCGCCGAAGGCGAGGAAGCCAAGCGCATTCCTGGCCCAAGCGAAAAAGACGGGATCAAGATCGCGATCATCGGCCGTCCGAACGTCGGCAAGTCGACGCTGGTCAACCGCATGCTTGGTGAAGACCGGGTAATCGTCTACGACCAACCCGGCACCACCCGCGACAGTATCTACATCCCGTTCGAGCGCAACGACGAGAAGTACACGCTGATCGACACCGCCGGTGTGCGCAAGCGCGGCAAGATCCACGAAGAAGTCGAAAAGTTCTCCGTGGTCAAAACCCTGCAAGCGATCAAAGACGCCAACGTGGTGATCTTCGTGATGGACGCCCGCGAAGGCGTGGTGGATCACGATCTCAACCTGCTGGGCTTTGCCCTTGAAGCCGGTCGTGCGTTGGTCATCGCGATCAACAAGTGGGACGGCATGACGCCGAGCGAGCGCGACTTCGTGAAGGTCGAGTTGCAGCGTCGTCTGTTTTTCGTCGACTTCGCCGACATCCACTTCATCTCGGCCCTGCACGGCACTGGCGTGGGCAACCTCTACGCGTCGGTACAGAACTCGTTCAAGTCTGCGGTTACCCGTTGGCCGACCAGCCGACTGACCCAGATCCTGGAAGACGCGGTCAGCGAGCACCAGCCGCCGATGGTCAACAGCCGCCGGATCAAGCTGCGTTATGCCCACCTCGGTGGCGCGAACCCGCCGATCATCGTGATCCACGGCAACCAGATCGAGAAGGTGCCGAAGTCCTACGTGCGTTACCTGGAAAACACCTATCGCCGTGTCCTGAAGCTGGTCGGTACGCCGATCCGCATCGAGTTCAAGGGCGGTGAGAACCCGTACGAAGGAAACAAGAACACGCTCACCGACCGCCAGGTCAACAAGAAGCGTCGTTTGATGTCGCACCACAAGAAGGCCGACAAGAAGCGTCGCGACAAACGCTGATTCAAGGCTTTCCCGGCTCCTGTGGGAGCGGGCTTGCCCGCGATGGCAGCGCCGCGGTGTATCAGGTGCACCGTGTTATCGTTCATCGCGGGCAAGCCACGCTCCCACAGGGGCGGAGTTGAACAAAGGGCGCTGTTAGCGCCCTTTTTCATGCCTGCCGTTTGGGCTATCCTCGGACTCCCCCGCGCCGCCGTAGAGCCGGGTGTAGAGCAGGGAACCACCGATGATCACCAGCAAGCTGCCGAATGTCGGCATCACTATTTTCACCCAGATGTCTCAGCTCGCGGCACAGACCGGCGCGCTCAATCTGTCCCAGGGCTTTCCCGATTTCGCGGCCCCGCAGGCCCTGTGCGATGCGGTCGGCCGGCATATCGCCAACGGCCATAATCAATATTCGCCAATGACCGGGCTGCCGGTGTTGCGTCAGCAGATTGCGCTGAAGATCGCCCGCAGCTATGGCGCGCAAGTGGATGTGGATACTGAAGTGACGGTCACCCCTGGCGCGACCGAAGCGATTTTCTGTGCCATTCAGGCGGTTATCCACAGCGGCGACGAAGTCATCGTGTTTGACCCGGCCTATGACAGCTACGAGCCCTCGGTAGAGCTGGCCGGCGGTCGTTGCGTGCACGTGCAACTGGGGCTGAACGATTTCAGTATCGACTTCGAGAAGCTTGCCAAGGCAATGAGCCCACGCACGCGGATGATCATTCTCAACAGCCCGCACAACCCTAGTGGTGCGTTGATCAGCCGTGCCGAACTCGACCAGTTGGCGGCGTTGATCCGTGATCGCGATATCTATTTGATCAGCGACGAAGTCTACGAGCACCTGGTTTATGACGGCGTGCCCCACGTCAGCGTGCTGGCCCATGAAGAGCTGTACCAGCGTGCATTTGTGGTCAGCTCGTTCGGCAAGACCTACCACGTCACCGGCTGGAAAACCGGCTACGTGATCGCACCACCGGCCCTGACGGCGGAATTGCGCAAGGTGCACCAGTACGTCAATTTCTGTGGTGTGACGCCGCTGCAATATGCGTTGGCTGACTTCATGGCCGAACACCCGGAACACGTCGAAGAGCTGCCGGGTTTCTATCAGGCCAAGCGTGATCTGTTCTGCGATCTGCTTGCGCCGTCGCGTTTCAGTTTCACCCGGGTGACCGGCACCTATTTCCAGTTGGTCGATTACTCGCAGATCCGCCCGGACCTCAATGACGTCGAGATGGCCCTGTGGATGACTCGCGAGCATGGCGTGGCCAGCATCCCGATTTCGGTGTTCTACCAGACGCCGCCAGAGGGCCAGCGCCTGGTGCGGCTGTGCTTTGCCAAGCGTGAGGAGACCCTGCGTGAAGCAGCGGAAAAGCTATGCGTGATCTGAGTGCATTGCCGAAACTGACCGTTGCGCTGATTCAGACCACGCTGGCCTGGCACGACCGCCAAGCCAACCTGGAGCATTTCGAGCCATTGCTGGAACAGGCTCGCGGCGCTGACCTGATCATTCTGCCGGAGATGTTCACTACCGGTTTTTCCATGGAGTCCGAGACCCTCGCGGAAGCGGAAAACGGGCCGACCAGCAAGTGGCTGCGTGCTCAGGCGGCAAAGCTTGATGCGGTGATTACCGGCAGCGTGATCATCCAGGCAGCCGACGGCAGTCATCGCAATCGCCTGCTGTGGGCGCGCCCGGATGGCGAGGTGTTGCATTACGACAAGCGTCACCTGTTCCGCATGGCCGGTGAGCATCACCACTACACCCCCGGCGAGCGCCAGGTGCAGTTCGAACTCAAGGGCTGGCGCGTGCGGCCGCTGATTTGCTACGACTTGCGCTTCCCGGTGTGGAGTCGTGACGCTCAGGACACAGACCTGCTGCTGTACACCGCCAATTGGCCCGGCGCCCGGCGCCAGCACTGGAATCGCTTGCTGCCTGCGCGAGCGATCGAGAACCTGTGCTACGTGGCGGCGGTGAACCGTATCGGGACCGATGGCAAAGGTTTTGCCTATACAGGTGACAGCCAGGTGCTGGATTTCCAGGGTGAAACGTTGCTCAGTGTTGGCGAGGCGGATGGGGTGTTCAAGGTGACTTTGGATGCGGTGGAGCTGGCGGCGTATCGGCAGCGGTTTCCGGCGAACCTGGATGCCGATACCTTCGAGTTCACCTAGTTTTTCGGCGCCTGACAGGACCTCTTCGCGGGCAAGCCCGCTCCCACAGGGTATGTGGGTGTACACAAAACTTGTGTTCGCAACGGTCAACTGTGGGAGCGGGCTTGCCCGCGAAGGGGCCGGTTCAGACAATAAAAAACAAGCAGGCAAAAAAAGGCCCCGAGGTTCACACCCCGGGGCCTTTTGTATTTCAGCGGTGGCTTACGCCGCTTTCGCTTCCGGCTGGCTCAGCGAACGGTTCAGTGCGCTGAACAGGGCCTTGAAGCTGGCGGTAGTGATGTTTTCGTCGATGCCGACGCCATGCACCGCACGTTCGCCGTTCACGCGCAGTTCAATGTAGGCCGCGGCCTTGGCATTGGTGCCCGCGCCGATGGCGTGCTCGTTGTAGTCCATGATTTCCACCGGTACCGGCAGGCCGGCCACGAGCGCTTCCAGGGCGCCGTTGCCCTTGCCGCGCCAGTGCAGGTTGGTCTCGCCCTGGCCTTTGCTGGCCACTTCCACTTCAACGGAGCTGTGGCCGTTTTCTTCCTGCAGGCGATGGCTGACCAGCGCGTACGGGGTGTTGGCCTGCAAGTACTCGCTGTGCAGCAATGCGTGGATTTGCTGGGCGGTCATTTCCAGGCCCAGGCGGTCGGTTTCACGCTGTACGACCTGGCTGAACTCGATCTGCATGCGACGCGGCAGGCTGATGCCATATTCCTGTTCCAGGAGGTAGGCGATACCACCCTTGCCCGACTGGCTGTTGACGCGGATGACCGCCTCGTAGCTGCGGCCGATGTCGGCCGGGTCGATTGGCAGGTACGGTACTTCCCACAGGGCATCAGATTTCTGCTGGGCGAAGCCCTTGCGGATCGCGTCCTGGTGGGAGCCGGAGAATGCGGTGTGTACCAGATCGCCAACGTACGGGTGACGCGGGTGCACCTGGATCTGGTTGCACTCTTCGACGACCTTGCGCACGCCATCGATGTCGGAGAAGTCCAGCTGAGGGTCAAGGCCTTGGGTGTACATGTTCAGGGCGACGGTCACCAGATCGACGTTACCGGTACGCTCGCCGTTGCCGAACAGGCAACCTTCGACGCGGTCGGCGCCGGCCATCAGGCCCAGCTCGGTGGCGGCAACGCCGGTGCCACGGTCGTTGTGGGTGTGCAGGCTGATGATCACGCTGTCACGACGGTTGATGTGACGGCCAAACCATTCGATCTGGTCGGCATAGATGTTCGGGGTCGCGCATTCCACCGTGGCCGGCAGGTTGAGGATCATCTTGTGCTCGGGCGTCGGGTTCCAGACTTCGATCACCGCGTCGCAGACTTCCTTGGCGAACTCAAGCTCGGTGGCACTGAAGGTTTCCGGCGAGTACTCGAAGGTCCACTCGGTTTCAGGCTGCATCGCGGCATATTTGACGAACAGCTTGGCCGCGCTCACGGCGATGGCCTTGACCCCGTCTTTGTCCTGGTTGAAGACAATGCGGCGGAAGGAAGGGGAAGTCGCGTTGTACAGGTGAACGATGGCTTTCTTCGCGCCGCGCAGGGATTCGAAGGTGCGCGCGATCAGGTCTTCACGGCCCTGGGTCAGCACCTGAATGGTGGTGTCGTCCGGGATGTGGTTGCCTTCGATCAGGGTGCGAACGAAGTCGAAGTCGGTTTGCGAGGCGGCCGGGAACGACGCTTCGATTTCCTTCACGCCTACCTGCACGAGGGTTTTCCAGAAGCGCAGCTTCTTGACGGCGTCCATCGGTTCGATCAGCGACTGGTTGCCGTCGCGCAGGTCGGAACTGCACCAGATCGGCGCGGCGGTGATGGTTTTCGATGGCCAGGTGCGATCCGGAATGTCGATGGTCGGGAACGCGCGGTATTTCGAAGACGGGTCTTTGAGCATGCTCATCAGGAAATCCTTATTGTGTGGGCCGAAAGAAGGCGGCCTGCCGGTGGATCAAAAGTTCTTGGAGTAACGCTTGGGACGAGGCACCACGATTCAGCCCGGCAGTCGTGCGCTGACGAGGCACAGGCTGCAGTGCTGGCGGAGCTGAATGTGGGTGTGAGAGGTTTTCATGCCTTCAACCCTAACCGCGGGGGTGAAGGTTGGCAAGCAGTCGAAAAAAATTGAGAGAAATACTCGTGAGCGAGTGTTTATCGAGATTTTATTGCTTCAAATGGTTGCGATGATCTTGTTTTTTGCGCGAGGTTTGAGTGGTGCGCAATTGAGTAAAGCAGGATTTCGGGAGTGCGAGGTTGGGGGCAGCCTTAGGCTTTCTGGTGACTGCAATGCCGCCTTCGCGGGCAAGCCCGCTCCCACAGGTTTTTTGCTGTGAACACAAATGTTGTGGACACCGCCGGACACTGTGGGAGCGGCGGTGCGACGATTCGACTTGCCCGCGATGAGGCCTTCAGTCTCACCAAAGACTCAAGGCTGGAATGCACCAATAAAGATGGCCGGATCCACCCGCGCATCATTCAGACTGATGTTCCAGTGCATATGCGGTCCGGTGGCGCGGCCGGTTGCACCGACTTTCCCGACCACAGCACCCCGAGCCAGTGGCTGCCCCATCTTCACGTCGATTTTCGACATGTGGCAAAACATGCTGATGAAGCCCTGGCCGTGGTCGACGAACACTGTGTTGCCGTTGAAGAAGTAGTTGCCGATCAGGATCACCTTGCCGGCAGCCGGGGTCTTGATCGGTGTGCCGGCCGGCACGGCGAAGTCCAGGCCAGCGTGGGGGTTGCGTTCTTCGCCGTTGAAAAAGCGACGCACGCCGAATTTGCTCGACAGTGGCCCGTTCACCGGTTTGTCCAGCAGCAGGTTACTCGGGGTATTGGGGCTGAACGTGCGGTAAGCGGCAATCTGCTCGGCCAGTTCACGCTCGATACGCTTGAGATTTTCCGGGTCTGGATTGACCTGCTGGGTGTTCTTCAGCGTGATGCGCTGTTCCGGGTATTTCTTGTTGCCAACCATGAAATCCAGATTACGACCGCCGCTGCTGACCGATTGAGCCCCCGGCTTGACCGTCAGCGGCACACCGACGATGGCCAGCCAGTTGTTCTGTTCCTTTACGACCAGGACCGGTTTGCCTTGATAAGTGGCTTTTGGTGCCTGGGCAGACGTGCCCAGGTCCACCACCGCAACGCCGCCCGGCACCGGTTTGTTCAGCAGGCGGGTGATGTAGCTGTCGGCGTGGGCGTTGACGGTCAGGCACAGCAACAGCAATGGAGCGAGGAAGCGCGGCATGGATCAATCCAGTAAAGATAGGGTGACAGGCGTCAGGTGATTGTCTTCGACCCGCACTTGCAGTTCGCCTTCGCCCAGTTTGGCCTTCAGGCGCTGGCCAGTATGGGTTTGTGCGGCACTACGGATCGCGTTGCCGCGCTCGTCCAACAGAATGCTGTAACCACGGCCGAGGGTCGCCAGCGGGCTGACCACATGCAGTGTCTGCATCTGGCTTTGCAGTTGCAGGCGACGGTTCTTCAGCCCTTCGCGGATGGCGCGGGGCAGGCGTTCGGCCAGGCTGTCGAGGCGCTGGCGCAGCATTGCCAGTTGCCGGCCCGGATGTTGTGCGGCCAAACGGGTTTCCAGGCGGATCAAGCGTTCGCGACGGGTGTTGAGGCTGCGCTCGAAGGCGCGGCGCATGCGCATGTCCAGGTCATCCAGGCGTTGCGCTTGCTGACGCAGGCGCTCGCCGGGATGCCGCAGGCGCCGGGAAATGCCTTCCAGGCGTAGTCGATCGCGCATCAAGCGGTCACGCATGCGCATCACCAACCGGCGATGCAGGCTCTCGACCCGGCGCACCAGGTCGCTGGAATCCGGTGCCAGCAATTCGGCGGCAGCGGAAGGGGTAGGCGCGCGAACGTCGGCCACAAAGTCGCTGATTGACACGTCGGTTTCATGGCCGACGGCGCTGACGATCGGCGTCACGCAAGCATCTACGGCGCGGGCCACGGCTTCTTCGTTGAAGCACCAGAGGTCTTCCAGTGAGCCGCCGCCGCGGGCCAGGATCAACGCGTCGAAGCCGCGGGCATCCGCCAGTTTCAGGGCACGGACAATCTGTGCGGTGGCTTCGCGGCCTTGTACGGCAGTGGGGATCAGCGTCAACTGCACCTGGGGGGCGCGACGGCGGAATACGCTGATGATGTCGCGGATCACTGCCCCGGTGGGCGAACTGATGATACCGATGCGTTGCGGGTGCGCCGGCAGCGGGACCTTGCGCTCGGCACTGAACAGACCTTCGGCGCTGAGTTTTTCCTTCAAGGCATCGAAGGCCAGGCGCAGCGCGCCGTCGCCGGCCGGCTCCACGGTGTCGAGGATCAGTTGATAATCGCCGCGCCCTTCGAACAGCGAGACTTTGCCGCGCACCTTGACCGCGAGCCCGTCCTTCAATGCCTGGCGAACCCGTGCCGCGTTCTGCCGAAACAGCGCACAACGGACCTGGGCGCCGCTGTCCTTGAGGGTGAAGTACACATGGCCGGAAGCCGGGCGGGCGAGGTTGGAGATTTCGCCTTCGACCCAGATGTTGCTGAACACGTCTTCGAGCAACACCCGCGCACGGCCGTTGAGCTGGCTGACGGTCAGGACTTCGCGGTCCAGGCCGAGTCTTGCAAAGGGATCTTTAATCATGGGGCGCAGTTTAAAGGTAATTCCATTGTGGGAGCGAGCCTGCACGCGAATACGGTTTAACATTCAGTACCTGCATCGACTGATGCTTAGCATTCGCGAGCAGGCTCACTCCCACGGGGGGAGGGTGTATTCAGGGAAGGAAGGTGGATGAGCGTGTTTGAACTGTTGAACCAATGGCCCTTGGGTCCGCTGGACTGGCTGGTAATCGGTGCGGGCATCGCCCTGGCCTACATCGTGTTCGGCATCGCCGGCTTCGGCACCGCGCTGGTGGCGGGGCCGATTCTGATTCTGTTCATGCCGCTGTCGAAGATCGTGCCGTTGCTGGTGTTGCTCGATTTTGTCGCGGCCTTCGGCAATCTGCTGCCGTCACGGCGCGATGTGGCGAGGCCGGAGCTGTTGCGGTTACTGCCCTGCATGGCGGTGGGGTGCACGCTGGGGGTGATTTTCCTGCTGAGCCTCAAGTCCGACCTGTTGCTGCTGTTGATGGGGCTGTTTATCAGCGCCTATGCGATCTACAGCCTGTGGGTCAAAACCCGGCCGACGCAGTTGTCCGCGGTGTGGGCGTTGCCGATGGGGACAGTGGGCGGAATGTTTGGCGCCTTGTTTGGCAGCGGCGGCTTTCTCTATGCGATCTACCTGAACAGCCGTTTGCCCAAGGAGGCGGCCCGGGCCACCCAGAGTGCGTTGATCAGTTGCAGTACGGTGGTGCGTTTGAGCTTGTTTGCAATCGCCGGTGTGTATGCCGATCTGCCGTTGCTGGTGCTGGCGGTTTGTCTGTTGCCGGCCATGGTGCTGGGGCTGTGGTTCGGTCGGCGGCTGACCATGCGCTTGTCCCGCGAGGCCTTTGTGCGGCTGGTGACGTGGTTGGTGCTGGCGAGCGGGATCGCATTGATCGGGCGCTACTTGAGCACTTGAACTGTCTGTTGCTCTTTGTAGGAGCGAGCTCGCTCGCGATGGTCGTTAACGATAACGCGGGTTGCCGGTTAAACGCGGCGTCTTCGAGTCCATCGCGAGCGAGCTCGCTCCTACACAGAAAAGAAGCTGCAAACCGGCTTCTCAGTCGTTGTACTGGCTCAACAATCGCTCCAGCCGTGCACTGAGGCGGCGTTTGATTTCGGTCTCGATGTGCGGGGCGAAATCGTCGATCACGTCTTGCATGATCAACTGCGCGGCGGCGCGCAGTTCGCTGTCCAGGTGCAACAAGTCATCCGGGTTCTTGCTGGCGACAGGCGCTGTCGCGCGGGCAGGTTCAACGATGGGGGCAGGGGGTGTCGGTACCACGGGCGGCGAAGGCTCGCTCACGGCGTCGAACAACATGGGAATCTGTTCCTGGTCGCCATCCTCGACCGTGTCGGTCAGCAGGGGCGGTTGCAGGTTGTCATCGCCGAGCAATTGGCGGATCGACTCAAGGTCGTCCAGCAGGTGCGCGGACTGTTGCAGCGGTTTTGGAGTGTCCATTGGAAGGCTCAGAGTCGCTGTAAACGGTGATCTTGCAGAGGATAGCCCTGTTCGCGGTAGAAACGGAAACTCTCCCGCGCGGCCTGGCGAATCGTCGGGTCTTCCACCACCACTTCCGCCACGCGGGCGAAACGCTGGGCGAAGGCCGGGACTTTCAGGTCGAGGTTGACCAGCAAATCCTGGTGCTGACCGCAATCGTCACCCAGGCCCAGGACAATCAAGCCATCCGGTTCGCTTTCGGCGGGGCCATGGGGCACAAAGCTTTCACCCTTGAACGTCCAGAGGCGTGCGTCGAGATCGTCGCGCTGGGCAGCGTCGCTGCAATGCAGGTAGACACGGTGACCCATGCGCCAGGCTTTTTCGGTGAGCTTGCAGGCGAAATCCAGGCGTGCCGAAGGATCGGCGCTGGGCAGGATATAGAAGTCGACTTTGGTCATTGCGGTTCCTGAGCCTTGAACGGCGCCACCGCAAGGCGACGCCGTCCAGGCTCATCAGTTTCAGGCTTTGGCGCGGTCCAGCAGGTATTGGGTCAACAGGGGAACCGGACGGCCAGTGGCGCCCTTGTCCTTGCCGCCGCTGGTCCAGGCCGTGCCGGCGATGTCCAGGTGCGCCCAGTTCAGGTTCTTGGTGAAGCGCGACAGGAAGCAGGCCGCGGTGATGGTGCCGGCTTTCGGGCCGCCAATGTTGGCGATGTCGGCGAACGGGCTGTCCAGCTGTTCCTGGTACTCATCGAACAACGGCAGTTGCCAGGCTCGGTCGTCGGCAGCCTTGCCGGCGCTCAGCAGTTGGCCGATCAGTTCATCGTTGTTGCCCAGCAGGCCCGACGTGTGGGATCCCAGGGCGACCACGCAGGCGCCGGTCAGGGTGGCGATGTCGATGACCGCTTGCGGCTTGAAGCGCTCGGAGTAGGTCAGGGCGTCGCACAGCACCAGACGGCCTTCGGCGTCGGTGTTGAGGATTTCCACGGTCTGGCCACTCATGGTGGTGACGATGTCGCCTGGGCGCGAAGCGTTGCCGCTCGGCATGTTCTCGGCACAGGCCAGGATGCACACCAGGTTGATCGGCAGCTTCAGTTCCAGCACGGCACGCAGGGTGCCGAACACGCTGGCGGCGCCGCCCATGTCGTACTTCATTTCATCCATGCCGGCGCCCGGCTTGAGGCTGATGCCGCCGGTGTCGAAGGTGATGCCTTTGCCGACAAGCGCATACGGCTTCTCGGATTTCTTGCCGCCGTTGTATTGCATGACGATCAGGCGCGGTGGCTGGGCGCTGCCCTGGCCCACGGCGTAGAACGAGCCCATGCCCAGCGCCTTGATCTTCTTCTCGTCGAGGACTTCGACTTTCAGGTCCTTGAACGCTTTGCCCAGGTCTTTCGCCTGCTCACCGAGGAAGGTCGGGTGGCAGATGTTTGGCGGCAGGTTGCCCAGGTTGCGGGTAAAGGCCATGCCGTTGGCGATGGCGGTGGCGTGGGTCACGGCGCGCTGCACTTCAGCCTGAGCCGCCTTGATGGTCAGCAGGGTGATTTTCTTCAGGGCGCGGGGTTCGGCTTTCTGGCTCTTGAACTGATCGAAGGTGTACTCGCCGTCCACCAGGGTCTCGGCCAGCAGGCGGGTCTTGCCATAGCTGTCGCGGCCTTTGACGACCAGTTCATCCAGGGCCAGCACCGCATCGCTGCCGCCCAGGCCTTTCAGGGTGTTGAGGATGCCGGCGATGATTTTGCGGAACGGGCGGTCACCCAGTTCCTCATCCTTGCCAACGCCCACCAGCAGCACGCGCTCGGCCTTGAGGTTCGGCAGGCTGTGCAGCAACAGGCTCTGGCCAACCTTGCCGGCCAGATCGCCGCGCTTGAGCACTGCGCTGATCGCGCCGCCGCTCAATTCGTCGAGTTGTCTGGCAACCGCACCGAGCTTGCGACCTTCGCCAACGGAAACCACCAGCGTGGCGGTCTTCAACGTTTCCGGGTTGACGCTTTTTACAACCAGTTCCATGTCCGGGTCCCTGAATTGATGGTTAGCACGCAAGCGCCCGACAGTGGTCTGCGTCGCTTGCTTATAAAATAGAAGGCGCCAATACCGATCGGCGACGAAGGCCGCAGTTTGAACCTCGCCAGCGGCGCCTGACAACCCTCAGGCGTACGATTGTAGGAGCAGCCGGTCGACGCTCGAATGCTCGCGAAGAACTCGAGACCGCCGCGGGGTTTCAGGCTTCCCGCGTTATCGTTGACGACCATCGCGAGCAAGCTCGCTCCTACAGTTGTCCCAATGCATTGCGCAGTGACAGGCGCACCCAATCACAGGATAATGCGCCATCTTTTTTCGGCGGCCCTGTCTTGCGGGCTGTCCGATACGTTTGCTTGTTTGGCCGCCTTAGCCTGACAACCCTGGAGTGTCTGGTTTGATCGTCTTCCGTTATCTATCCCGCGAAGTCCTGTTGACCTTGAGCGCCGTCAGTGCCGTGCTGCTGGTCATCATCATGAGCGGTCGCTTCATCAAATACCTCGCCCAGGCGGCCTCTGGCCTGCTTGATCCAGGGTCGCTGTTCCTGATCATGGGCTTTCGTCTGCCGGGCTTCCTCCAGCTGATCCTGCCGCTGGGGCTGTTTCTCGGGATCCTGTTGTCCTACGGACGCCTGTATCTCGAAAGCGAAATGACCGTACTCTCGGCCACCGGCATGAGCCAGCAACGGCTGGTCTGGATGACAATGTTTCCCGCCACCCTGGTCGCACTGATCGTGGCGTGGTTGAGCCTGAGCCTGGCGCCACAAGGGGCCAACCAGTTTCAGTTGCTGCTGAACAAGCAGGATGCCCTGACCGAATTCGATACCCTGGAGCCAGGGCGCTTCCAGGCCCTGCGTGACGGTACCCGGGTCACCTACACCGAACGCATGTCGGATGACCGCGTCAATCTGGGCGGTGTGTTCATCTCGCAAAAGAACATCAGCTCCAACAACAAGGATCGCGGAATTTCTGTGCTGGTGGCGGAAAAGGGGCGTCAGGAAATTCGTCCGGACGGCAACCGCTACCTGATCCTGGATAACGGTTATCGCTATGACGGTAGCCCGGGTCAGGCCGACTACCGGGCGATCAAGTACGACGAGTACGGTGTGTTGCTGCCAAAACCCGACGTCAGTGACGAAGTTACCGACCGCGATGCGATGCCGACCGGTAGTTTGATCGGCAGTGAAGACATTCGCCTGCGCGCCGAATTGCAATGGCGGATATCGCTGCCGTTGCTGGTGTTCATCGTGACCCTGATGGCAGTGCCGCTGTCGCGGGTCAATCCGCGTCAGGGCCGATTCCTCAAATTACTGCCGGCGATTCTTCTTTATATGGCTTACCTGACCATTCTGATCGCCGCCCGCGGCGCCCTCGACAAGGGCAAGATCCCCGCGGCGCTGGGCTTGTGGTGGGTGCACGGGATTTTCCTCGCCATTGGCCTGGGCTTGCTCTATTGGGAACCCTTGCGCTTGAAGCGGGCGAGTCGCCGCAGCGCGCTGGAGGTGGCCCGTGGTTAAGCTCGATCGCTACATTGGTAGCAGTGTGTTGATAGCGATTCTGGCAGTGCTCGGGATCATTCTCGGTCTGGCGACACTGTTTGCCTTCATCGATGAGATGAGTGAGGTCACTGATACCTACACCCTGGTCGACGTTCTGAGTTATGTGACGCTGACTGCGCCACGCCGGATGTACGAAATGCTGCCAATGGCTGCGCTGATCGGCTGCCTGATCGGTCTGGGCAGCCTGGCCAGCAACAGTGAGCTGACCATCATGCGCGCGGCCGGTGTGTCGACCGGTCGGATCGTCTGGGCGGTCATGAAGCCGATGCTGGTATTGATGCTCGCCGGGGTGCTGGTTGGGGAGTACATCGCTCCGCCTGCCGAGACCGCCGCGCAAGCCAATCGGTCGCTGGCCCAGGGCAGTGGCGATGCGCAAAGCGCCAAGCACGGCCTGTGGCACCGCCAGGGCGATGAGTTCATTCACGTCAACTCGGTACAGCCCAACGGCATCCTGTACGGTGTGACCCGCTATCGTTTCGATAACGAGCGGCACATGCTCTCGGCGAGCTTCGCCAAGCGTGCCGAGTTCGACACGGATCACTGGCAGTTGACGGACGTCACGACCACGCTGTTCCACGAGCGCAGCACTGAAGTGGTGTCGACCCCGGTCGAGCGTTGGGCCGTGGCCTTGAGTCCGCAATTGCTGAGCACGGTGGTCATGGTGCCAGAGTCATTGTCGATCAGCGGTCTGTGGGGTTATATCCACTACCTGGCGGACCAGGGGTTGAACAACAGCCGCTATTGGCTGGCATTTTGGGTCAAGGTGTTGCAGCCGCTGGTGACTGCCGCCCTGGTGTTGATGGCGATTTCCTTCATCTTCGGCCCGCTGCGTTCGGTGACCCTGGGCCATCGCGTGTTCACCGGCGTGCTGGTGGGCTTCACCTTCCGCATCGTTCAGGATCTGCTGGGGCCTTCGAGCCAGGTGTTTGGCTTCCCGCCTTTGCTTTCGGTGCTGGTGCCGGCGGGTGTTTGCGCGGTGGCGGGGCTCTGGCTGTTACGTCGAGCAGGCTGATGGCGGGCATTTTCCGACCGTTTTGACGATAAAAAACGCCCTTGTCGCAAGACCGGGGCGTTTTTGTAAGTGCCGTCTGACCTGCGAACGTGACGCTTGCGCCGTGGATCAGGTACAATTCCCGGCTATTTTTCGGCGGGCTATGCCTGCAGCCTTTTTGAGTGTTGATCCGTGAGTGATTTGAGTCATATCCGCAATTTCTCCATCATCGCCCACATTGACCATGGCAAGTCGACGCTGGCCGATCGCTTCATCCAGATGTGTGGCGGCCTGGCCGAGCGCGAAATGGAAGCCCAGGTCCTGGACTCCATGGACCTTGAGCGTGAACGCGGGATCACCATCAAGGCGCACAGCGTCACCCTGTATTACAAAGCCAAAGATGGTATCAACTACCAGCTGAACTTCATTGATACCCCCGGCCACGTTGACTTCACCTATGAGGTGAGCCGTTCGCTGGCTGCCTGTGAAGGCGCGCTGCTGGTGGTCGATGCCGGTCAAGGTGTTGAAGCGCAGTCGGTTGCCAACTGCTACACGGCGATCGAACAGGGCCTGGAAGTGATGCCGGTGCTGAACAAGATCGACCTGCCACAGGCTGATCCGGAGCGCGTCAAGGAAGAAATCGAAAAAATCATCGGCATCGATGCCACCGACGCGGTCACTTGCTCTGCCAAGACCGGCCTGGGCGTCGATGAAGTGCTCGAGCGCCTGGTGACCACCATTCCGGCGCCGACCGGCAACATCGAAGATCCGCTGCAAGCGTTGATCATCGACTCCTGGTTCGACAACTACCTGGGCGTTGTCTCCCTGGTTCGCGTTCGCCACGGCCGCGTGAAGAAGGGTGACAAGATCCTGGTCAAGTCCACCGGCAAGATCCACCTGGTGGACAGCGTCGGTGTATTCAACCCGAAACATACCCCTACCGCTGACCTGAAGGCCGGTGAAGTGGGCTTCATCATCGCCAGCATCAAGGACATTCACGGCGCGCCAGTGGGCGACACCCTGACCTTGAGCTCGACGCCGGACGTCGACGTGCTGCCAGGGTTCAAGCGCATCCAGCCGCAGGTTTACGCCGGCCTGTTCCCGGTCAGCTCCGACGACTTCGAAGACTTCCGCGAGGCGCTGCAAAAGCTCACCCTCAACGATTCGTCGCTGCAATACACACCGGAAAGCTCCGACGCACTGGGTTTCGGCTTCCGTTGCGGCTTCCTCGGCATGCTGCACATGGAAATCATCCAGGAGCGCCTCGAGCGCGAATACAACCTGGACCTGATCACCACGGCGCCGACGGTAATCTTCGAGCTGCTGCTCAAGACCGGCGAGACGATCTACGTCGATAACCCGTCCAAGCTGCCAGACCTGTCTGCCATCGAAGACATGCGCGAGCCGATTGTGCGCGCCAATATTCTTGTGCCGCAAGAGCACCTGGGTAACGTCATTACCCTGTGCATCGAAAAACGTGGTGTACAGGTCGACATGCTGTTCCTCGGCTCCCAGGTACAAGTGACCTACGACCTGCCGATGAACGAAGTGGTTCTGGACTTCTTCGACCGCCTGAAATCCACCAGTCGCGGCTATGCTTCTCTGGACTACCATTTCGATCGTTACCAATCGGCCAGCCTGGTGAAACTGGACGTGCTGATCAACGGTGACAAGGTCGACGCCCTGGCGCTGATCGTGCACCGTGACAATTCGCACTACAAAGGTCGCCAGTTGACCGAGAAGATGAAGGATCTGATTCCGCGGCAGATGTTCGACGTGGCAATCCAGGCCGCCATTGGCGGGCAGATTGTGGCGCGGACAACCGTCAAGGCGCTCAGAAAGAACGTATTGGCCAAATGCTACGGCGGTGACGTCAGCCGTAAGAAAAAGCTGCTGGAAAAGCAAAAGGCCGGTAAAAAACGCATGAAGCAAGTCGGCAACGTGGAAATTCCACAGGAAGCCTTCCTTGCAGTGCTCAGGTTGGATAGTTAGGTCCTATGTCACTAAATTTCCCGCTGTTGCTGGTCATCGCCGTGTTTGTCTGCGGCCTGTTGGCGTTGCTCGATCTGTTGATCCTGGCCCCGCGTCGGCGTGCGGCCATCGCCTCCTATCAGGGCAGCGTCAGCCAGCCTGACATGGTCGTGGTCGAGAAACTGAACAAAGAGCCGCTGCTGGTTGAATACGGCAAGTCGTTCTTCCCGGTGTTGTTCATCGTGCTGGTGCTGCGTTCGTTCCTGGTGGAGCCGTTCCAGATTCCTTCCGGTTCGATGAAACCAACCCTGGATGTCGGCGACTTCATTCTGGTGAGCAAATTTTCTTACGGGATCCGCTTGCCGGTGATCGACAAGAAGGTCATCGAAGTCGGTGATCCGCAGCGCGGCGATGTCATGGTGTTCCGTTACCCGAGCGATCCGAACGTCAACTACATCAAGCGTGTGGTTGGTTTGCCGGGCGACACGGTTCGTTACACCGCCGACAAGCGTCTGTTCGTCAACGGTCAATCGATTGCCGAACAGCTGGTCGGCTCCGAGCCGGGCACGCTGGGCAGCGCTGAGCTCTACAAGGAAAAACTCGGTGCGGCCGAGCACATGATCCGCAAGGAAATGAGTCGCTACCGCGCAATGCCGGACCATTCGTGGACCGTGCCGGCCGGGCATTACTTCATGATGGGCGACAACCGCGACAACTCGAACGACAGTCGCTACTGGGATGATCCGAGCATTCCCAAGGATCTGCTGGGCATGGTTCCCGACAAGAATATTGTCGGCAAGGCCTTCGCGGTCTGGATGAGCTGGCCGGAACCCAAACTCAGTCACCTGCCGAATTTCTCGCGGGTTGGCCTGATCAAGTAATCAAACACGGCGCTGTTGAACACAGCGCCGAATGCATTTCTGGAACCGACAGAAAGCATGAAGCCAATGATATTCAGGACGTTATTTTTGAACACAGCGTTAATTGTCCCAAGCCTGCGCCGCCTCACGGCGATGGCAGTGCAATCGAGCCACGAACTCAGCGTGGGTAAACCGTGAGCGTCTCCTTAAGCCGTCTAGAGCGTCAGCTCGGCTACACCTTCAAGGATCAGGAACTGATGGTCCTGGCCCTGACTCACCGCAGTTTTGCCGGGCGTAACAACGAACGCCTGGAATTCCTCGGTGACGCCATCCTCAACTTCGTCGCCGGCGAGGCGTTGTTCGAGCGTTTCCCGCTGGCCCGCGAAGGCCAGTTGTCGCGTTTGCGTGCGCGTCTGGTGAAAGGTGAGACCCTGGCCGTACTGGCCCGTGGTTTCGATCTTGGCGAATACCTGCGCCTGGGCTCGGGCGAATTGAAAAGCGGCGGCTTTCGTCGCGAATCGATTCTGGCCGATGCCCTGGAAGCGCTGATCGGTGCGATCTACCTCGATGCCGGCATGGAAGTGGCCCGCGAGCGTGTGCTCGCCTGGCTGGCCGGAGAGTTCGAAGGCCTGACGCTGGTCGACACCAACAAGGATCCAAAGACCCGCCTGCAGGAGTTCCTGCAGTCCCGGGGTTGCGAGCTGCCGCGTTACGAAGTGGTGGATATCCAGGGTGAACCGCATTGCCGGACGTTCTTCGTCGAATGCGAAATCATCTTACTGAATGAAAAAAGCCGAGGTCAGGGTGTGAGCCGTCGTATTGCCGAACAGGTAGCGGCCGCCGCAGCACTGATTGCCCTGGGTGTGGAGAATGGCAATGACTGATACAAACGCAACGCGCTGTGGCTATGTTGCCATCGTCGGCCGTCCGAACGTGGGCAAGTCCACGCTGCTGAACCACATCCTGGGTCAGAAGCTGGCGATCACCTCGCGTAAGCCGCAAACCACTCGCCATAACATGCTCGGTATCAAGACCGAGGGCGATGTGCAGGCCATCTACGTCGACACCCCCGGTATGCACAAGGGTGGCGAAAAGGCCCTGAACCGCTACATGAACAAGACCGCTTCGGCGGCGTTGAAAGACGTCGACGTGGTGATCTTCGTGGTCGACCGCACCAAGTGGACCGACGAAGACCAGATGGTGCTCGAGCGCGTCCAGTACGTGACCGGCCCGCTGATCGTCGCGCTGAACAAGACCGACCGCATCGAAGACAAGGCCGAGCTGATGCCGCACCTGTCCTGGTTGCAGGAGCAGCTGCCGAATGCGCAGATCATGCCAATTTCCGCGCAGCACGGGCACAACCTCGATGCGCTGGAGCGGGTGATTGCCGAGCACCTGCCGGAAAACGATCACTTCTTCCCGGAAGACCAGATCACCGATCGCAGCAGCCGTTTCCTCGCCGCCGAGCTGGTGCGCGAGAAAATCATGCGTCAGATGGGCGCCGAGCTGCCGTACCAGATCACCGTTGAAATCGAAGAGTTCAAGCAGCAGGGCAAGACCCTGCACATCCATGCCTTGATCCTCGTCGAACGCGATGGCCAGAAGAAAATCATCATTGGCGACAAGGGCGAGCGCATCAAGCGCATCGGCACCGAGGCGCGCAAGGACATGGAGCTGTTGTTCGACTCCAAGATCATGCTCAACCTCTGGGTCAAGGTTAAGGGCGGCTGGTCCGATGACGAGCGTGCTCTGCGTTCGTTGGGTTATGGCGACCTGTAAACCAGGTCTACGCTACACCGTAGAAAACTGTGGGAGCGGGCTTGCCCGCGATGAGGATGTAACATTCAGCAGAGAGGTTGAATGTAAGTCCGTCATCGCGGGCAAGCCCGCTCCCACAGTGGTTTTGGGTTGTTAGTAAAGTCGCGATCCGTCATTGAGAGCTCCATGTCCCAGCCCATCGCCCAACCCGCCTACGTCCTGCACTCCCGCGCCTACCGCGAAAACAGCGCCTTGGTGGATTTCCTCACGCCGCAAGGTCGGCTGCGGGCGGTGTTGCGCAGTGCACGGGGCAAGGCCGGGACGCTGGCGCGGCCGTTCGTGCCGCTGGAAGTAGAGTTTCGCGGGCGTGGCGAGCTGAAGAATGTCGGGCGCATGGAAAGTGCTGGCGTTTCCACCTGGCTTAACGGAGAGGCACTGTTCAGTGGCCTTTACCTCAATGAGTTGCTGATTCGCCTGCTGCCCGCCGAAGACCCGCACCCCGCCGTGTTCGATCACTACGCCGCGACCTTGCTCGCGTTGGCCGAAGGCCGTGCGCTGGAGCCGTTGCTGCGTTCCTTTGAATGGCGCCTGCTCGATGATCTGGGTTACGGTTTTTCCCTGACCAGCGATATTCACGATCAACCCATCGCCCCGGATGGTCTCTACCGCTTGCAAGTGGATGCGGGGCTGGAGCGGGTCTACCTGCTGCAACCGGGGCTGTTCAACGGCGCCGAACTGTTGGCAATGGCCGAAGCCGACTGGTCCGCACCTGGCGCGCTTTCTGCTGCCAAGCGTTTGATGCGTCAGGCATTGGCCGTTCATCTGGGCGGTCGCCCGCTGGTTTCCCGAGAGTTGTTTCGAAAACCGTAAATTCCCCATGTATGCTGTGCACCGAACTTTCTCTTCTTCTGGAGCGCTTCCGTGACCACCAGCACCCGTATTCTTCTTGGCGTGAACATCGACCACGTTGCCACCCTGCGTCAGGCCCGGGGCACCCGTTACCCGGACCCGGTCAAGGCAGCACTGGACGCGGAAGAGGCGGGCGCTGATGGCATCACCGTGCACCTGCGCGAAGACCGTCGGCACATTCAGGAGCGCGATGTTCTGCTGCTCAAGGACGTGCTGCAAACCCGCATGAACTTCGAAATGGGCGTCACCGAAGAAATGATGCAGTTCGCCGAACGCATCCGCCCGGCGCACATTTGCCTGGTGCCGGAAACCCGTCAGGAGCTGACCACCGAAGGCGGCCTGGACGTGGCGGGGCAGGAAGCGCGGATCAAGGCGGCGGTCGAGCGCCTGTCGAAGATCGGCTCCGAAGTGTCGCTGTTCATCGATGCCGATGAGCGCCAGATCGAAGCCTCGCGCCGGGTCGGCGCACCAGCCATCGAACTGCACACCGGGCGTTATGCCGATGCCCAGACGCCGGCCGAAGTCGCTGAAGAGCTCAAGCGTGTCGCCGATGGCGTGGCCTTCGGCCTGGCCCAGGGCCTGATCGTCAATGCCGGCCATGGCCTGCACTATCACAACGTCGAAGCTGTGGCGGCGATCAAGGGCATCAACGAACTGAACATCGGGCATGCGCTGGTGGCTCATGCGTTGTTCGTTGGCTTCAAGTCGGCTGTTTCGGAGATGAAGGCGCTGATTCTGGCGGCTGCCCGGTAGGAGCGAGCTTGCTCGCGAAAAACCTGAGGGCGCCGCGGGGCATCAGGTTTTTCGCGTTATCGTTGACGACCATCGCGAGCA
>NZ_AKJJ01000081.1:0-26526 GCF_000282395.1 Pseudomonas sp. GM55
GGCGGAGCCGCAATCGGCTGACGAAGTGGCTTCTGCGCCCGTCGCCGACGTCATTGAAGAGCCCGTGGCCGAAACCGGTTCCGACGACATCACCGACACCGAATTTGAACAACTGCTGGACTCGCTGAATGCCGTCAAGGCACAGGCCGAGGCACCGGCCGTTGCGCAGGCGCCTGCCAGCGAGTCGGCCGCCAGCGACGAAATCACCGATGCCGAATTCGAGTCGCTACTCGATCAGTTGCACGGTAAAGGCCAGTTCGCCGTTGACGCGGTAGCCCCGACGCCGGCAGCTCCGGAAGCACCGAAAGCGGCGGGCGACAGTTCCGATATCACTGACGACGAATTCGAAGCGCTGCTCGATCAGTTGCATGGCAAGGGTAACTTTGCCGTCGAGGCACTGGAGTCTGCCATTGCTTCGGTGCCTGCACCCGCAGTACCAAGCGCGGCGGCGGCCGGTAGCGACCTGATCACCGATCACGAGTTCGAAGCGCTGCTCGACGAATTGCACGGCAAAGGCAAGTTCAGCGAAGTCGGCACCGCGACGGTGGCCAATGGTTCGAACGCTTCCGTTGCGGCACCGGCAGCCAAGGCTGCGGCGCCGAAACCTGTCGCCAAGGCACCCGAGCCAAAAGCCGAAACGCCGACCCCGGCAGCAGCTGCGCCGGCTGCGGCTCGTGCTCCGGCCGCGCCACCGGCGGAAAAACCAGCGAGCGAAGCCGAGACCACCGTACGCGTCGATACCGCGCGTCTCGACGAAATCATGAACATGGTCGGTGAACTGGTACTGGTGCGTAACCGCCTGGTCCGATTGGGCGCCAACAGCGCCGATGAAGCCATGTCCAAGGCCGTGTCGAACCTCGACGTGGTGACGGCCGACCTGCAAACCGCGGTCATGAAGACCCGGATGCAACCGATCAAGAAAGTCTTCGGGCGCTTCCCGCGCCTGGTTCGCGACCTGGCTCGCCAGCTCAAGAAAGAGATCAACCTGGAGCTGGTCGGCGAAGAAACCGACCTCGACAAGAACCTCGTCGAGGCCCTGGCCGACCCGTTGGTCCACTTGGTGCGCAACGCCGTCGACCACGGCATCGAATCGCCGGAAGAGCGCGAAGCCTCGGGCAAGGCCCGTGGCGGCAAGGTCATCCTGGCGGCCGAGCAGGAAGGCGATCACATCCTGTTGTCAATCTCCGATGACGGCAAAGGCATGGACCCGAACGTCCTGCGTTCCATCGCGGTTAAACGTGGTGTGATGGACAAGGATGCGGCCGATCGCCTGAGCGACACCGAATGCTATAACCTGATCTTCGCCCCGGGGTTCTCGACCAAGACCGAGATCTCCGACGTATCGGGTCGTGGCGTGGGCATGGACGTGGTGAAAACCAAGATTTCCCAGCTCAACGGCTCGATCAACATCTACTCGGCCAAGGGTCAGGGTTCGAAGATCGTCATCAAGGTGCCGCTGACCCTGGCGATCATGCCGACGCTGATGGTCATGCTCGGCAACCAGGCATTTGCGTTCCCGCTGGTGAACGTCAACGAGATCTTCCACCTCGACCTGTCGACCACCAACGTCGTGGACGGCCAGGAAGTGGTGATCGTGCGGGACAAGGCGCTGCCATTGTTCTATCTCAAACGCTGGCTGGTCAGCTCCGCCGCTCATGAAGAGCAGCGCGAGGGGCATGTGGTGATCCTTTCGGTGGGCACGCAGCGGATCGGCTTTGTCGTCGATCAACTGGTGGGCCAGGAAGAAGTGGTCATCAAGCCATTGGGCAAAATGCTCCAGGGAACTGCAGGCATGTCCGGCGCCACCATCACCGGTGACGGCCGCATCGCGCTGATTCTCGATGTTCCGAGCATGCTCAAGCGTTACGCCACGCGGCGTATTTGATTCTGGTGGAGCGGGGCGCCTGGCCCCGCGCCATCTAATGGAGTGTTTATGGCAGTCAAAGTCCTGGTGGTGGACGATTCGGGGTTTTTCCGCCGCCGCGTCTCGGAAATTCTCTCAGCGGATTCCAATATCCAGGTCGTCGGCACGGCGACCAACGGCAAAGAGGCGATCGATCAGGCGCTGGCCCTCAAGCCCGACGTGATCACCATGGACTACGAGATGCCGATGATGGACGGCATCACCGCCGTGCGGCACATCATGCAACGCTGCCCGACCCCGGTCCTGATGTTCTCCTCGCTAACCCATGAAGGCGCCCGGGTCACGCTCGATGCGCTGGATGCT
Organism: Pseudomonas sp. GM55; assembly: GCF_000282395.1. Classification (NCBI taxonomy): domain Bacteria; kingdom Pseudomonadati; phylum Pseudomonadota; class Gammaproteobacteria; order Pseudomonadales; family Pseudomonadaceae; genus Pseudomonas; species Pseudomonas sp. GM55. The sequence continues at coordinate 2,228 of NZ_AKJJ01000081.1, forward strand.
GGCGCGGTGGACTTCCTGCCGAAGAATTTCGAAGACATCTCGCGCAATCCCGAGAAGGTCAAGCAATTGCTGTGCGAGAAGATTCTCAGCATTTCACGCAGCAATCGTCGAGTCAGTGCCTACAGCGCTCCGGCGCCTGTCGCTGCGCCAGCCCCGACGCCTGCGCCTTCGCCTTCGAGCTTGGGCGGTTTTGGCAGCAGCGCACCCGTGCGTCCGGCACCGGCACCGATCCCTGCACGTACGCATGCAGCCACTGCGTCGTCGCCGGCGCCGAAACGCAAAGCCTACAAACTGGTGGCCATCGGTACGTCGACCGGCGGCCCGGTGGCCCTGCAACGGGTCCTGACCCAATTGCCGGCCAACTTCCCGGCCCCGATCGTGCTGGTTCAACACATGCCGGCCGCCTTCACCAAGGCCTTCGCCGAGCGCCTGGACAAGCTCTGCCGCATCAGCGTCAAGGAAGCCGAGGATGGCGACATCCTGCGTCCGGGCCTGGCGCTGCTGGCGCCGGGTGGCAAGCAGATGATGATCGACGGCCGCGGTGCGGTGAAAATCCTCCCGGGCGACGAACGTCTGAATTACAAGCCGTGCGTGGATATCACCTTCGGTTCGGCAGCCAAGTCCTACGGCGACAAAGTTCTGGCGGTGGTCCTGACCGGCATGGGCGCCGACGGCCGTGAGGGCGCGCGCCTGCTCAAGCAAGGCGGCAGTTCGATCTGGGCACAGGACGAAGCCAGTTGCGTGATCTACGGCATGCCGATGGCCATCGTCAAAGCTGAACTGGCCGACGCGGTGTACAGCCTGGACGACATTGGCAAGCACCTGGTCGAGGCCTGTATCTGATGGATGTTCTAAGCCTGATCGGCATCATCATGGCCTTTGTCGCCATCATCGGCGGCAACTACCTTGAAGGTGGTCATCTCGGCGCCCTGGCCAACGGCCCGGCAGCGCTGATCGTGCTCGGCGGCACCATTGGCGCCGCGCTGCTGCAATCGCCGATGAGCGCCTTCAAGCGCGCCATGCAGATCCTCGCCTGGATCCTGTTCCCGCCTCGCGTTGACCTGGCCGGCGGCATCGACCGCGTGGTGAACTGGAGCCTGACGGCCCGTAAGGAAGGCCTGCTCGGCCTGGAAGGTGTCGCCGACGCCGAGCCCGACAATTACGCGCGCAAAGGCCTGCAACTGCTGGTTGACGGCGCCGAGCCGGAAGCGATCCGCAGCATTCTGGAAGTGGATTTCTACACCCAGGAAAGCCGCGATGTCGAAGCGGCCAAGGTCTTCGAAAGCATGGGCGGTTACGCGCCGACCATCGGCATCATCGGTGCGGTGATGGGCCTGATTCACGTCATGGGCAACCTGGGTGATCCGTCGCAACTGGGTAACGGCATCGCCGTGGCCTTCGTCGCCACCATCTACGGCGTGGCCAGTGCCAACCTGGTGCTGCTGCCGATTGCCGCCAAACTCAAATCCATCGCTTTGCGCCAGTCGCGTTATCGCGAAATGTTGCTGGAAGGGCTCCTGTCGATCGCCGAAGGTGAGAACCCACGCTCAATTGAGTTGAAGCTTCAGGGCTTCATGGATTGATGGGAGACATGGAACATGGCACGTCGTCGCCAGCATGAAGAACACGTCAACCACGAACGCTGGCTGGTGTCCTACGCGGACTTCATCACCTTGCTGTTCGCCTTTTTCGTGGTGATGTACTCCATCTCATCGATCAACGAAGGCAAGTACAAGGTCATTTCCGAGGCATTGATCGGGGTCTTTACCGACACCGACCGCGCGCTCAAGCCGATCCCCATCGGTGACGAGCGGCCCAAGACCGTGACTCCGGCCAAGCCGCTGGTCAAGGACAGTGACCAGGTCGATGCCGGTGTTGCCGGCGCCAGCGATCCACTGAAAAGCATCGCCGACGACATCAGCGCGGCGTTTGGTGACCTGATCAGCTCCAACCAGATGACCGTGCGCGGCAACGAGTTGTGGGTCGAAATCGAGCTCAATTCCAGCCTGTTGTTCGGCAGCGGCGACGCCATGCCCAGCGACATCGCGTTCAACATCATCGACAAGGTTGCAGCGATTCTGAAACCGTTCGACAACCCGATTCATGTCGAAGGTTTCACCGACGATCAACCGATCCGCACCGCGCAGTACCCGACCAACTGGGAACTGTCCTCGGCCCGCTCGGCGAGCATCGTGCGCATGCTGGCGATGCAGGGAGTCAACCCCGGTCGCCTGGCTTCGGTGGGCTACGGCGAGTTTCAGCCGGTGGCCAACAACGCCACCGCCGAAGGCCGCGCACGCAACCGTCGGGTGGTGCTGGTGGTGTCGCGCAACCTCGATGTTCGCCGCAGCCTGACCGGCACCGGAACCGCCCATGCGCAACCGGATGCCGCCTTGAAGCGTGCTGGCACACAAACTGCACCGTCCCCGGTCAAGTCGCCGGTACGAGAGAGCGCCGTCAATTCTCCGTCACCCGCATTAACTCGTTGAGCTATTTCTCGGTCGATCCATTCGGCCGGGAGGAACAATCCGAATGAGAGTCTGGGCAGTCGCCAATCAAAAGGGTGGTGTCGGTAAAACCACGTCCTCCATCGCTTTAGCCGGTTTACTGGCGGAGGCGGGCAAGCGCGTGGTCGTGGTCGATCTCGACCCCCACGGCTCCATGACCAGCTACTTCGGCTACGATCCCGACGCTCTGGAGCACAGCAGCTACGACCTGTTCCTGCACAAGGGCAATGTGCCGCAAGGCCTGCCGGGCCAACTATTGCTGTCGACCAGTGACGAACGCATCTCGCTGTTGCCCTCCAGCACCGCACTGGCCACCCTTGAGCGCCAGTCGCCGGGGCAGAGCGGGTTGGGCCTGGTGATTGCCAAGAGCCTGGCGCAACTGTGGCAGGACTTCGATTACGCCGTGATCGACAGCCCGCCATTGCTCGGCGTGCTGATGGTCAATGCCTTGGCGGCGAGCCAGCAATTGGTGATCCCGGTGCAGACCGAACACCTGGCGGTCAAAGGCCTTGAGCGCATGGTCAACACCCTGGCGATGATCAACCGCTCTCGCAAACAAGCGCTGCCGTTTACCATCGTGCCGACGCTGTTTGACCGGCGCACCCAGGCATCCCTCGGAACCTTGCGCGTGCTGCGCGACAAATTCCCCGACGAAATCTGGCAAGGCTATATCCCGGTGGACACGCGCCTGCGCGATGCCAGCCGTGCCGGGCTGACGCCTTCGCAGTTCGACGGCAAGAGCCGCGGCGTTCTCGCTTACCGTGCGTTGCTCAAGCATCTGCTGGCGGCGCAACTTGTTGCGCAGGTGGCTTGAGATGAATCCAATCCCCGCGGGGCGGCTGTCATGAACCGGCCGATGAAGACTACATCGCGCCCGCAACTGGCGTTGCAGTCGTATCTGGACAACTTGCTGCAAGACGCAACCGAGGAGATGGCGCCGGAGATCGAGGTGCTTGCCGAGGTTGTCGAAACGGTGAGAGTGGTTGAAGAGCAAGGCATGCTGGACGAGTTCCAGGCGGCCGTGCTCGAAGAGCAGGCCCGTGATGCACAGAAAACCGCAGTGGTTGCCGCTCCGGCGCCCGCGCCTTTGGCGAAGACGCCCGTAGCCGTGGTCGAAGCGCCGGAAGCCGTCCTGGCACCGGTATCGATCCTTGCGCCGCTGTTGCAAACACTGACGGTTCCAGCCATTGAAACGCCTGAAGCGCTGGAGGCTCCGGTTGTCGAGGCGCCTCAGGCGCTGGTGCCGCCCGTCGTCGAAGTGCATCTGCCGCCGAGCAATACGCCGCCACCGGTGGACACCGATGGTCGTCCGTCCTGGGCCGCCGAACCGTTCGAGTGCCTGCTGTTCGATGTCGCCGGCTTGACCCTGGCGGTGCCGCTGGTGTGCCTGGGGTCTATTTATTCCCTGGCCGGTCACGAGTTGACACCGTTGTTTGGCCAGCCGGAATGGTTCCTTGGCATCCTGCCGAGCCAGGCCGGCAACCTCAAGGTGCTCGATACCGCGCGTTGGGTCATGCCCGACCGTTACCGCGACGACTTCAAGCAAGGCCTGCAATACGTGATTTCGGTCCAGGGCTACGAATGGGGCCTGGCCGTGCATCAGGTCAGTCGCTCATTGCGTCTGGACCCGAATGAAATCAAATGGAGAAGTCATCGAGGTCAGCGGCCATGGCTCGCCGGCACGGTGATTGAACACATGTGCGCCTTGCTCGACGTTGCCTCGTTGGCCGAACTGATCGCCAGTGGCGGGGCAAAGCACATGTCCGGCAGCAAGCCGAACCACACACCGACAAACATTAAATAAACAACAGGCGGCGCCACTCGATGGCGTTGCACGGAACACACACCGCCAGGGCGGTTTCTTGAGGGGTCAGGGTATGAATAATAATGCGACGGCGGCAAAAGGTTCCGAAGATCCGATCCTGCAATGGGTCACCTTCAAGCTCGACAACGAAACCTACGGCATCAACGTGATGCGCGTTCAGGAAGTCCTGCGATACACCGAAATCGCCCCGGTCCCGGGTGCCCCGAGCTACGTGCTGGGCATCATCAACCTGCGCGGCAACGTCGTCACCGTGATTGACACCCGCCAGCGCTTCGGTCTGATGAATGCCGAGATCAGCGACAACACCCGTATCGTCATCATCGAGGCCGACAAGCAGGTGGTCGGGATCATGGTCGACAGCGTGGCCGAAGTGGTTTACCTGCGTCAGTCGGAAATCGAAACCGCGCCGAACGTGGGTAACGAAGAGTCCGCCAAGTTCATTCAAGGCGTGTGCAACAAGAACAACGAACTGCTCATCCTGGTCGAGCTCGACAAGATGATGAGCGAAGAGGAATGGTCGGAACTGGAGAGTATCTGATTGATTCTCGAGGTTGCGGTCATTGTCCTGTTCCTGTTCTGGGCAGGCACGCTGGCAATGTTCCTGGCATACATTCGCAGTCAAAAGCAGATCGCCGCGCAACAGGCCAAGGGTGATGCGCTGCGCGATCAGCGCATCAAGGACCTGGGCAAACGCGTCGAGGATTACCAGAACGGCAACGTGCGCATGGGCGAAGAATTGCATGAACTGCGCGCGATAGTCGCGCCATTGCCGGACAAACTCGCCCAGCTGGAACAACGCGATCCTTCAAGCCTGTCGTTTGCCCAGGCGGCGCGACTGGTCGGGATGGGCGCCAGCGTCAACGAACTGACCCAGTCCTGCGGCCTGACCCAGGCTGAGGCGGAGTTGATGAGCAAGTTGCACAGAAACTGAGTTTTGCGATCTGGCTGAAATCGCATTCGCGAGCAGGCTCGCACCCACGATGGTTCCATGTCGGACACGGAACATGTGTTCACCTGAGATCACCTGTAGGAGCGAGCTTGATCGCGATGGACGTTAACGATGACGCGGGCTTCCTGGAGAAACGCGGTGGTCATGCCTCCATCGCGAGCAAGCTCGCTCCTACAAGGGTTCCTGGGCGCTCATAAAGCAGGTGTTCACCGAAGATCAGCTGCTCGCGAAGGCGTCTTCAAAAACTCAGTAATCATCCCCGCGAGCGGTCACATCCTTCTCGACCATCCGCGCATCCGAACCCTGCCCGGCCGGAAACTTCCCCTTCAGATTCCATGCAAACGCAATGATCTCGGCAATCGAGAGATAAAGCTCCTGCGGAGTACCGCCCCCCAATCCACGTCTGCAACCTCAACGAATCCATTTTCGCGAGCTCGCGCTTCGTGATCTCGGGCAGGTTCGCACCTGGGATACGGCCCACGTGGACCTAGGACTCGGACTACCTGAATTGAGGAATGCGCCGACTTGAGACGGTCAGCTTCCGTCAGTACCGTGCGGTTCCTGTATTTGCTCCTGGTTTTGGGCTGATGTCCTGCCCCTGTTCAAACACGGAAGTTCACCATGCGCCCCATCATCGTAATCAACGACCCGACCTCTGATGGAGGGCGGGTGTGTGAAGGATCGCCCTGGACGGATATCAACGGTTTCGCGGTTGCGAGAGTCGGTGATCGAGTCGTGTGTGCGCACGGTGAATGCATGATCGAAAGTGGTGATGAAACACTGCTGGTCGATGGCAAGGCGGTTGCTCGTGACGGTGATCTGACTTCCTGCGGCGCAAGGCTGTTAGCTACGCAAAAGGACACTGGCCTTCTCTAAGGAACAGAGATGGAATATCGAAGAAGTATCTACGATCGGATCTCCGAACGGCGGTTGGCAGCGCAGGAGGCACAACGTCTGGCGGACGCGGTATTTCCCGCGGGGGATTTCACCCCCAGCTGTGTCAGCATTGCGCGGGCCTGGGTCTGGCTACCGTGCGGTGCCTTTGACGCACCGTTGCCGGTGAGTGAACTGGCAGGGAAACGTACCGACTTCTCTCACGACCCACGCCTGCTTGATGCATGCGGACTGCGCCGGCCCATTTGTCGTCTCGCCACTCCCGACGAAGGATGGCCAGCAGTCGAGGCGCTTGGTCGTTCCAGCGAAATCCTGCAGGGCGCCCTGAAAAAATGGGCACCGGCATTCCGCGAATCAATCGAATGGTCGAACACCCGGGTTGTGTTGTTCGTTCCAGGCGCTGTCGGCGCAATGGACTGGATTGATCGAGTCGTGAGCCTGTGGCCTCAGGAACTGATGCCGCTACATGGTTTTGACCTGCAGACGCGGGCCCCCGCGCAGTGGTTGCCCGATGTCCTTGGTCACAGTGCCGGGCCGCATTACCTGTTGTGCATGAGCCTGGATACATGGGTCTGCAAGGAGCAGGTGTCATGCTGCGCACCTGATGAGATGGCCGGCGAAGCGGTCAGCGCGGTGTTACTGCGCCGCCAACCGAAGCTGTCGGACCCGCAGACCGACAGCGCTCTGAAACTGTTTGCGCCGGTCCAGCTGGATCACCCGGCTCGCCCTGCACAGGCGCGTACCGACACGCAAACCCTCGAACGGTTGATGGCAAAGCTGTGCGAGATCACGGCCGTCGATCCGGCGCGAGTCAGCGTGCTGATCGGGGATGGCGCACTGGGTGGCAACCGCCTCAGTCAGCTCGGCGAATATGCCCGGAATTTCTTGCCTGGCCTGGACCTCGAGCGACAGGTTCGCGTCAACGCAATCGGCGCCCGGTTCGGGCCTGTGACCGAGCAATGGGTGCAAATCGGCCTCGCCTGGTTGATCGCAGGCGCTGAACCTGGCTGCGCCGTGTGGATACTGGATCGCACGTTATCCGACCAGACCCGGGGCTGGCTGATCGGTTGAAGCCTCATGGACTTGAAATACAGGGAGTTTGAACGGTGAATTCAATCACAGACACCGCATTGGCTTCGTTTGTCCAGCCATTGAGCCAGGCTGGACGCTTGTTGCAACTGACAACGCCCCAAGGGCAGGAGCTGTTTGCGTTGCGAGCCCATGCCCGGGAGCGGCTGGGTCGGGTGCCTCGCTACACGGTTGACGTGATCAACCAGGCCACGGTGTTCGACCCGGAACAGCTCATTGGTCAGGCCGTGCAACTGAGCATCAAGCTGGACGACGGTAGCTTGAGCCCCAGACATGGCTGGGTGGAAAGCGTGCGATACCTGGGAAGTGATGGCGGTCTGGACGACTGGCAACTGGTCTTCGCTCCCTGGTTCAGTCTGCTGGAATACCGTGTGGATTGCCGGATCTGGCAGGAGGTGAGTCTTCCCGACATCCTCGCCCAGGTATTCCAGCACTACAGCCAGGCGCGTGGCGCGTACCGCTTCGAGCTGTCACGGGAATATCCATTGTTGTCCTACGTCACCCAGTTCAACGAGACCGATGCCCATTTCGTGCAGCGCTGGTGTGAGCAGGAAGGTTTGTTCTGGTACGTGGAGCATTCCCTCGATAGCCACTGCATCGTCTTCACTGACAGTGCCATGCTTTTACCGACCTTGAACCCGCCGGCCTTGCGTTTTCATACGCAACAGGCCGCTGACCGGCAAGACAGCATTACTCAATGGAGCCCTGGTGCCCGATTGCTCAATGGCGTGGTGCAATCAAGCAGCAGCGACTATCTCTGTCATGCACGATCACAAATCACCAGGACGCCGGCGCTGCCTGCGTCCTCAGCGCCACCAGACCTCGAGCATTATCAATACCGGGGGCAATATGCCTGGCAAAACCCGGACCGTGGCGACTGGCTGAGCCGTGTGCAGATTGAGCAGGACGAATCGGCAGCCAGACGCATCCATGGACTAGGTGGTGTGCGCCACATGCAGCCCGGTTATGGTTTCGAGCTGACCCAACACCCGTTGTATGAATTCAAGACGCCCAAGGAACGCCGGTTCCTGATCATCGCAGTCGAGTTCTTTGCCCAGAGCAACCTTCCGGTCGGCACGCAGCGAGTCAGCCCTCCCGGTAGCCTGAAAGCGCTTTTCGAATCCGAGCAGCGCCAGTCGATGCACGAAGTGGATAGCGAAGGCTTTTACCGGAACCGCTTTGAGACCCAGCGCCTGGACATTGCTTATCGCAGCCCTTTCACCCATGCCAAGCCGGCCAACCCCGGCCCACAGACCGCCGTCGTCGTGACCCCGAGCGGTCGAGAGGTCTTTACCGACAAACTCAACCGTATCTGCGTGCGCTTTCATTGGGACCGTCTGCTCAAGGACGGTGAACTGGGCTCCTGTTGGCTGCGCATGATGCAGGCCAGCAGTGGCGAGGGCTGGGGCAGCGTGAACGTGCCACGTTCGGGGGAAGAGGTCGTGGTGACGTTTCTCGACAACGACATCGACCGCCCCCTGGTGATGGGGCAGGTCTATGGCGGACACAAGCCCGCCTGGCACTCAAGCGGGTTGATGAGTGGTTACAAGAGCCAGGAGATCAAAGGGCTGGGCTACAACCAATGGGTGATGGACGACTCCACCGGCCAGGTACGGACCCAGATCCACAGCAGCCATGGCCACAGCCAGTTGAACCTCGGTTATCTGATCGATCAGCAGGGCAATCAGCGTGGCGCCCTGCGCGGCACAGGTTTTGAGTTGCGCACCGATGCCTACGGTGCCTTGCGCGCGCAGCAGGGTTTGTATCTCAGCACTTGGCCACGCACCAAAGCGCAAGGTGGCCAGGTCGATGTCCAGGAAGCCCGGACACAACTGACGAACGCACAAGAGCGGGTCAAGGCATTGTCCGAGGCCGCTCGCCAGCACCACGCCCTGCCGATGCAGGGAAGTGTCGACAGCCTCGATCAACTTGATGTCGATACTCGGCTGGACTATGGCAGTGAAGACAAATACCTCACCAGTACTCAAAGACAACCCCGCAATGGCGGCGACACCGATGCGGCGATCAGCCGTGGTGGCCGTGGCCGCACGGCCGGCTTTCACCAGCCGCTGTTGATCGCTTCAGCGCCTGCCGACATCGTCACCGCGACGCCGCAAAATACCCACGTTCATAGTGGCAAGCAGTTGACCTTGTCGAGCGGAGAGGACATCAACCTTGCCGGCGGCCAGTCATTGCTGGCCAGTGTTGCTCAAAGCATCAGCCTGTTCGCCAAGGCCGCGGGCGCCAAATTGTTTGCGGCCAAAGGCAAGATTGAAATACAGGCACAGAGCGATGCCATCGAACTCACTGCCCAGGACAGCGTGCGTATCACTTCGACCGCGCGTTCCGTCGAGATTGCCGCTCAGGATGAAATCCTGCTGACCAGCGGCGGCGCTTATATCCGCATCAAGGACGGCAACATCGACATCCATGCGCCCGGCACCGTTGATGTGAGGGGCGTGAAAAAGACCTTCAACGGCCCGGCACACCTCAACCGCGATAACCCGGCGTGGCCGGCAGGCTCGGTCAGGCAGTCGCTGATGTTGGCAGTCGGGCAAAGCGGTGCGGCAGGTTTCCAGTCGTGGGAGGGCATGCCTTACACACTCTTTGCCGATGGGGTTCAGGCCGCAAAAGGTGTCATGGACAACAGTGGCCGGATCGCTGTCGACCACCACGTCACCACCAGCCGTTATCACATCGAACTGGCCAACGGCGTCAGCTACGAGGTGCCGGTGGGCGGCGATTACCTGGGAGAGCCGGACAATGCCGAACGGGCCAACCAGGGTTTCCACCGTCATGAGCAACAACCTCGACCGGGCGATACACCGCTGGACAGCTCCAGCCGGTTCCGCCAGGCCTATGCCCAATTGAACACTCCAGAATCGGAGGCTTGAAGATGACCACACCCACGATCACAGTCCCGATCGCCACGAGCAAGACCACCTCCTGCCAGCTCAACCTGCCGTGGTTCGTGCAGTGCGCCGAATACGACCCGGTGCCTGCCACCTTCGAGCCGCTGGTGAACGGCGAGCGCGCCTTTAGCTCGGTTTATGACGCCATCGTGACCGCCAAAAGCAGCGTGGAAATCATCTGTTGGGGTTTTCAGCCGTCGATGTACTTCAAGCGTGGGAAAACCAGTTCGCTGTGCATTGGCGATCTGCTGATCAAGAAAGCCCATGAAGGCGTTCAAGTCCGAATCCTGTGCTGGTACGACACGTTGCGCCTCGCCCAGACTTCGGAAAACCCTACGCCCGGTGACAACGTCTCCAACTGGTTCGGCAGGTTCAAGCAGAACCGCAACGACGCACAAATCGAATATGACAAGATGTGGTATCGCCAGGTCCGGCTGGCCTACACGGGCGCTGAAACCGGCCCCATCGAGCTGGGCCAGCGTTTCTTTCGCCTGATGCAATGGGGCAACGATCCCTCTCTGCGCATCAAGAACATCGAATTCGTCACTCGCGACTTCGGCTTGCTTGATCGTGCAGAAATTGCCTGGCGGCTGACCTTGAGGGCGTTAGACAAGGATCGCGACACGACTAACAAAGTCATGAGTTCGGTGGCCATGGTTGCCGAGCCGAGCCACCACCAGAAAATGGTGCTGGTGGACTACGAGCAACCGGAGGTCGCTGTCGGGTTCGTGATGGGGCACAACACGCTGGATGCCTATTGGGACAATGATGTTCACAGCCACGTGCGATACCACGCGCAGTTCGGACGCAACGGCGAAACACCGCGGCAGGATATTTCCAGCCGAGTGAGCGGTCCGGTGCTTGAGTTTTTGAACGACAACTTCTGTGCCGCCTGGAAAAAAGAAACCCGCATCGACCTGCTGGGCGCTCGTCAGCACATCGCCGAACAACTGCGCGTGCGGCCAGACTATGGCCCTCCCGTCATGGCGCAGATACTCAGGACCCAAAGCCAGAAAAACATCCGGGACATCGAGAGGGTCTACCTGAAGGCCGTCAACAACGCGACCCGATTCATCTACATCGAGAACCAGTACTTTCGCTGGCCACCGCTGGCGGAAAAGATCAAGAGCGTCGTGCAAAACCTGCTCAAAGGGGGCCGCGATCTTGAAAAAGACGGGCCGCTGTACCTGTTCGTCGTGACCAACTCCTCCAGCGAGGCCATGGGCGATGGCTCCGTCAATACTTTCCGCATGTTGAAGCAGTTGGGCCGTCCGGAGCTGATGCCGGGTGTTGCCAAGGCCGAGCGGCGTGACGATCTGCTGGCCGAACTTGCTCAAGCCAGGCTGGCCGAACGCTTGGCTTCCATCAACGCACGCATTTTCAAGGATCAACGCGATACCGATCATGACCAGGCGGCGGCTCGGTACTACGAAACCTTGAAAGATAAGCTGGAGCGCGCACGCGCCAGGGTCGCGAAGCTTGAAAAAGAATTTCCCGAGAAGAACCAGTTCGTCATCTCACCCACGGAAATTCCCGGCCTGAAAGTGCACATTTGTACCCTGGTGGCACCTGATTCCCCGTCAGGAAACTGGATGGATGTGTATGTGCACAGCAAGTTGATGATTGTCGATGATGTATTCACCACGCTGGGTTCCGCCAACATCAATACGCGCAGCATGCAGGTGGACAGTGAGTTGAATATTTGTATTGAGGATCCTGCGGTGACAAGGCCGTTGAGGGAGCATTTGTTTGAGGTGCATACGAAGTGGGAAGCTAATGGAGCCGATATAGATATGGTGTACGAAAAATGGCAAGACATTACTGAAGAAAATAAAGTGAGGAAAGTGAGGGGCTTGCAAAAAACAACTACAACAGAAACTCTGGGCCCAGTTGCATCATTGATTGAGTTCATGCAGGAGAGCCCTGTTCGAAAAAACTGGGACTGATTTGATGAAAAATATCTGTCTTGTTTTATGCGTGTGTTTTTTTATCGCAGCCTGTTCACGGAAGGAAGAAAGTATGTCCGATACCTCGCAGACAGACTTTGCATATAGTAGATTGGCGTTTAATTGCGTGTACGAGCGCGATTCGTTACCTGTGTTGAATCAGGATGCGGACGTTCTATATCACTACAGCCTTTATTTGGAAAAGCGTAAAGGACAGAAGGATTACGACGAGATAGCCCGCTACTATCGTATCGCGGCGGCACACGATCATTACAAGGCCGCAACCAATTTGCAATTCCTGCTGTCAACCGGACAAGCCCGATCTCCTGATGCCAGTAAAGAGGTCATCGATCTGGCCGAGTATTATGTTGCTCAAGGCGTCCCCGGGGCTTATTACGACATGGCGCATTACCTGGAGTTGGGTTATGGCGTCAAACAGGATGTTGCCGCGTCCAAGGCTTACTTTCGACGAGCCGCCGACCTAGGGAATCCGGACGCGCAATATTATATAGGCAGGCTTTTAACCTATGTGCCCAATACGGCCGATATCATGCAGGCGATGTACAAGTGTGCAATGGAGCAGGGGAATCGTTCAGCGGGAAGAAATTACTCAAGTTATTCGAGAGTCATTGGGCTTTACCAGGAAGCTCTCCACGGTTACCAAACAGCAATTCGAAATGGCGATGCCAATAGTGCCAGTCGTCTGGCGAGTGCCTTCGAAGGACCCCCTGCGTCCGATGAGCTTTATTACTTGGCACTTGAGCAAGACTCCGAACGCGTAGAGCGATATAAAAAAATTAACTTATTCCTGAGACGTCACGAACATTTAGGGGCAAAAATGCCCGATCTGGATGACATCGTTCCACTCCCACCAGTGGCGCTCCCCGAGTGGGACGGTACCTTCCAATGGAAACGAGAGCGTGACTCGGCTGTACCCATCATTCCATCAGCAGAGTTGATCGAGAAGCTCTGCGCTGAAAAGGGACTTGATCCCGCCACTGGTTTGCCGCTGCCAAAACCCACCGGGAATACCTGACCATTGCCGTCGGGGCGCATCCTGTTTGGCAGTTCGGAGAAAGTGAATCGATGATGGGTAAGTCATTAATGTCGAGTGAGGTTATGAAGGGACATTCAATAAATAATCGGGTGGGGGCGACTAAGCTACTACTGGCATTGTTCAGCTTCTTGATGATCATGGCCTGCTCAAAAAAAGAAGAGCAGATGCCTGATGCAGTGTCGGTGGACTTTGCTCACAGTAGTTTGGAGTTCAAATGCGTATATGAACGCGATTCGTTGCCTGTGTTGAACCAGGATGCAGATGTTTTCTATCGGTATGGCCTTTACCTGGAAAAGCGTAAAGGACAGAAAGATTACGACGAGATCGCCCGCTATTATCGTATTGCTGCTGCTCACGAACACTACAAAGCCGCGACCAATCTACAAGTTCTGCTGTCAACTGGGCAAGCCCGCTCTCCTGATGCAAGCAAGGAAACCATCGATCTGGCCGAATATTATCTCGCCCTAGACATCCCAGGAGCTTATTACGACATGGCGCGCTACCTGGAGTTGGGTTATGGCGTCAAGCAGGATGTCGCTGCTTCCAGGGTTTACTTTCGGCAGGCAGCCGACTTGGGGAACCCGGAAGCCCAATACTACATAGGCAGGCTTCTTTCGTATGTACCCAATATGGCTGAAGTCATGCTTGCGATGTACAAGTGCGCGATGGAACAAGGTCATGGTGTAGCGGGAAGAAAATACGCAATTTATTCGCAAGGGTCAGGGCTTTACCAAGAGGCTCTGTACAGTCACCAAGCAGCTATCCGAAATGGTAACACCACTAGCGCACATAGCCTTGAGAATGCATTTAAAGGGCCACCTGCATCTGATGAGCTTTATTATCTGGCATTACAGCAAGACGAGGAGCGTGTCGATCGATACGATAAAATCGGCTATTTCCTGACGCGTCATGAACACCTCGGGGCAAAAATCCCCGATCTGGATGACATCGTCCCGCTCCCACCAGCGCCGCTCCCCGAATGGGACGGTACATTCCAGTGGAAACGAGAGCGTGACTCGGCCGTACCCATCATTCCATCAGCAGAGCTGATCGAAAAACTCAGCGCCGAAAAGGGGCTTGATCCCGCCACCGGCTTGCCGCTGCCGAAATCCACCGGGAGCCTCTAATTAATGCTGTCCCTGCAACTGCACGTGATGGTGGGCATGGGCTGACCCAGTCCTGCGGATTGACCCAGGCTGAGGTGGAGTTGATGAGCCGGTTGCACAAGAACGGCTAAAGGCCTGTAGGAGCGAGCCTGCTCGCGATGGACGTCAACGATGACGCGGGCTTCCTGGAGAGACGCGGCGCTCATGCCTCCATCGCGAGCAAGCTCGCTCCTACAATGGTTCCATGTCGGATATGGAACATGAGTTCAACTGTGGGAGCGAGCCTGCTCGCGATGGCGGCCTCGAATCCTCAGTAGTCTTCCCCGCGCTCGGTCACATCCTTCTCGACCATCAGCCCATCCGGATCCTGCCCCGCCGGAAACCTGCCCTTCAGATTCCACGCAAACGCAATGATCTCGGCAATCGTCAGATAGAGCTCCTGCGGAATGCTGTCCCCCAGTTCCATGCGCGCCAGCAGTCTCACCAGTTCTGCGTTTTCGTAGATTGGCACTTCGCAGTCGCGGGCGATCCGCAGGATTTCTTCCGCCAGTTCTTCGTCGCCCTTGGCGGTGAGAGTGGGGGCGTGGGTGCCGTCGTATTTTAGGGCGATGGCCTGGCGTGGGGCGTTGGGGTTGTTCATGCGGTGTCATCCACCCAGCGTTGTTCGAGGCGGGTTTGCGGGCCTTGGGGGGGGGTGCCGAGGTGGCAGTCCAGGTCGCCGACGTTCAGGCCGGCGGACAACAAACGGTCACGCAATCCGCTCAGATTGCTTTCGATCAGGCTGGCGGTGTAAGGCCGCTCGGCCCAGAGCTGGCTGGAGAGGCTGCCCTTGATCAGTTGCGCCTGAATTTGCAGCGGCCCCAAAGGCTCCATGGCGAAGGCCAGCTCCACACGCCACAACTGTTGCCTGGGTTCGCGTTCTTCGCGACGCTCCTTGGGCTGTTGTTTTTCGGGGGCGTCTTCACGCTGGAACTTGACCTGCAATGGCACGATGTCCTGCATGTTGCGCATCGGGATTTCCAGCTGCCAGGTGCTCATCAGTCGTCCGTCGGCGGTTACGCCGGTTTGTTCCAGACTCGACAGCTGATGGCTTTGCAGGCGTGAAACCGCCGCAGCGGCCAGGCGCAGCAGGTGTTCGAGGTCGTCGTTTTCACCGTCGGCGCTTTGTAACAGGCGTTCGGGCAGCGGGAAACCGGTTGGCGACGGTTTTGCACTGACCTGACCGAGCATGCCCAGGGCATTGCGGACAAAATTCGGCATGGCCTGGGCCAGGGTATTGGCGGCGATGATCGCGCCGAGGCTGGTGTTGGCCGGCAACCCCTGAGTCAATTGCGCAACCAGTTTGAGCAGGTCGCCTTTCATGTCCGGTGCGAGCGTCGGGTTTTGCCCGGTCAGCAGTTTGCTTTCGAGAAACACACCGCTGCTGGCCAAAGCCTGGGCCAGGCCCTTGGGAGTGCTCAATTGCTGGACATCCGGCAGGCCAGCGAGCAGCCGGGCAGCGGCGCTACGCAATTCAACGGAAGTCTGGTCCGAGGCCGGAAGGTTCTGCAGCAGCTTGAGCAAGCCGTCCAGCGAGCCCTGGCGGCTTTGCTGGTCGACCAGTTGCCGGGCCACCGCCAGTTGTTCCTGGCGGCTGCTCAGTGGCACGAACTTCACGGTCTGGGCGTCCTGCACCTGCGCGCTCAACAAGGTGCCGATGCGCAAGGGCTGCGGACTGTCGAGGCTCAGGGTGCTACCGCTCAGTGCGGTATTGAGCAGGCTCACCATCGAGCGAAACACCATAGGCTGGCCGGGCACCTGCGGCAGTACTTGCGAGGTCAATACCTTGCCCTGCAGCAGGGTGCCAACAGGCAATTGCGCGGTGTCGAGGCGGGTGAGGGTGGCGACGCTGGAGGCAATGGCCTGCTGCACCGTCACGGCCAGATTGCCGGCCGAAGGTTGGCTGACGACCAGTGTGGTGCCCTGGGCCAGCGGTTGATTGCCGGTGGTCTGGACCGTGGTCTGGCGGCCGCTGTCGAGCGTGACCTTGAGCAGCATCTGGAAAGTCTGATCCGCCTGCTTGAGCGACAACACTTCGGCCTGGGCGGTTTGACCGACGCTGATCAGCCCCTCCACCGGCATCAGCAACTTGAGCAACTCACCGCTGACCGCCTGCGCACGTGAAGTCACCGGGACGGATTGCGGTAGCGGGAGGATGTTCATTTCGCCTGTCATACGCGGTCACAACCTGAGGAAAATGCACTCTTTAGACTAAGGCCTGGCATGTATAATGCGGCGCCGTTGTATCCAAAAATGGCGAAAACTTTGCAATTGTTTGACGCAGCTCTCTAGAACAAGACGTCATTGCATCTATGCTGCATCTCTTTAACGGCCGCGCCAGTGCCGACTTGAACCGTATAAGGCCCGTGAACCCTTGACCAGTCCAGTCCTGCAAACCGTTGCCCTTGCCTGTGAGCGAGACCTTCGGCTGCTCTTCGAAAATCTCGATTTGAGACTGGCCAGTGGCGAAATGGTGCAAATCAGCGGCCCCAATGGCAGTGGCAAGACCAGTCTGTTGCGCCTGCTTTCAGGTTTGATGCACCCGACCGCCGGTCAAGTGCTGCTCAACGGCAAGCCCCTTGATGAGCAGCGCACTGAGCTGGCGCGCAACCTGCTGTGGATCGGCCATGCGGCGGGAATCAAGGATTTGCTGACACCGGAAGAGAACCTGAGCTGGCTCTGCGCCCTGCATCAACCGGCCTCCCGTGAAGCGATCTGGCAAGCCCTGGCGGCGGTCGGATTGCGCGGTTTCGAAGATGTTCCCTGCCACACCCTGTCCGCTGGCCAGCGGCGCCGCGTCGCACTGGCGCGTTTGTATCTGGACAGCCCGCCGCTGTGGATCCTCGACGAGCCCTTTACCGCCCTCGACAAGCAGGGCGTGGCACAGCTTGAATCTCATCTGGCCGGCCACTGCGAACGTGGCGGCATGGTGGTGTTGACCACCCACCACACGCTGAGCCGGATGCCGGCCGCTTATCGCGACATCGATCTGGGGAATTGGGCCGTATGAGTGTTTTTGGCCTGTTGGTCGCCCGTGAGGCCCGTCTGCTGTTCCGCCGTCCCGCAGAGCTGGCGAATCCGCTGGTGTTTTTCGCCATCGTCGTTTCCCTGTTCCCGTTGGCGGTCGGTCCCGAGTCTCAATTGTTGCAAACCTTGTCTCCGGGGTTGGTCTGGGTCGCGGCACTTTTATCGGTTCTGCTCTCGCTGGACGGGCTTTTCCGCAGTGATTTCGAAGACGGATCCCTTGAACAGTGGGTCCTTTCGCCGCACCCCCTGCCTCTTCTGGTTTTGGCCAAAGTGCTGGCACACTGGGCTTTTTCCGGCCTGGCACTGGTTTTGCTCGCACCTTTGCTGGCGCTGATGCTCGGTTTGCCTGCCGCCTGTCTGCCGGTGTTGCTGCTTTCGTTGCTGCTAGGTACACCGGTACTGAGCCTGCTCGGTGCGGTGGGTGCGGCACTGACGGTAGGTTTGAAGCGCGGAGGCCTGTTGCTGGCACTGCTGATTCTGCCGTTGTACATCCCGGTACTGATCCTTGGCAGTGGCGCCTTGCAGGCGGCCTTGCAGGGGATGCCGGCGACCGGTTATCTCCTGTGGCTTGGTAGCCTGACCGCCCTGGCGATAACCCTGACACCTTTTGCAATAGCTGCTGGCCTGAAGATCAGCGTCGGCGAATAATGAGGTCTGGTTAAAAAATGACCAGTAAAGACCCTGGCTCTTCACAGTAAAGAGCAACCGTGATGGAAACAGTATGAACTGGACGTGGTTTCACAAGCTCGGCTCGCCCAAATGGTTTTACGGCATCAGCGGCAAAATGCTGCCCTGGTTGAGCATCGCGGCGTTGCTGCTGATCAGCGTTGGCGTGGTCTGGGGCCTGGCCTTCGCGCCGCCGGACTATCAGCAGGGCAACAGCTTTCGCATCATCTATATCCACGTCCCGGCCGCCATGCTGGCGCAGTCCATCTACGTGATGCTGGCGGTGTGCGGCATCGTCGGGCTGGTGTGGAAAATGAAACTGGCCGACGTTGCCCTGCAATGCGCCGCACCGATTGGCGCCTGGATGACCGCCGAGGCGCTGGTCACTGGCGCGATCTGGGGCAAGCCGACCTGGGGCTCGTGGTGGGTCTGGGATGCTCGACTCACGTCTATGCTGATCCTGCTGTTCCTGTACTTCGGTCTCATTGCGCTGGGCAACGCGATCAGCAATCGTGACAGCGCGGCCAAGGCCTGCGCGGTGCTGGCGATTGTTGGTGTGATCAACATCCCGATCATCAAGTACTCGGTGGAGTGGTGGAACACCCTGCACCAGGGCGCGACCTTCACCCTCACCGAAAAACCGGCGATGCCCGCCGAAATGTGGCTGCCATTGCTGTTGACGGTGTTGGGCTTCTACTGTTTCTTCGGCGCGGTGTTGCTGCTGCGCATGCGTCTTGAAGTGCTCAAGCGCGAAGCCCGGGCCAGTTGGGTCAAGGCCGAAGTGGAAAACAGCCTGGAGGTCGCTCGATGAGTTTTGCTTCATTCGGCGACTTCATCGCCATGGGCCATCATGGCCTGTATGTCTGGTCAGCCTATGGCATCTGCCTGGCGGTGCTGGCCCTCAACGTGGCGGCGCCGATCCTGGCCCGCAAGCGGTATCTGCAACAAGAGGCGCGTCGTTTGCGCCGGGAGAACGGCAAGTGAATCCGCTGCGCAAAAAGCGTCTTATCATCATTCTCGCGATCCTGGTCGGGGTCGGCGCTGCCGTCGGCCTGGCCCTGAGTGCCCTGCAGCAGAACATCAATCTGTTTTACACACCGACCCAGATCGCCAACGGCGAAGCCCCACTGGACACGCGCATTCGTGCCGGCGGTATGGTCGAGAAGGGCTCGCTGGAGCGTTCCAGTGATTCCCTGGACGTGAAGTTTGTCGTCACCGACTTCAACAAATCCGTGACCATCACCTATCGCGGCATCCTTCCGGACCTGTTCCGCGAAGGGCAGGGCATCGTCGCCCTGGGCAAGCTCAATGCCGATGGCGTGGTGGTGGCCGATGAGGTGCTGGCCAAGCACGACGAGAAGTACATGCCGCCGGAAGTGACCAAGGCGCTGAAAGACAGCGGTCAATCGGCTCCAACGCCCGCGAAGGAGGGTTGATCCATGACATCCGGCATCTTTATTCCCGAGCTGGGTCATCTGGCGATGATCCTGGCCCTGTGCTTCGCCCTGGCCCAGGCCGTGGTACCGCTGCTCGGTGCGTGGCGCAATGATCGCCTGTGGATGAGCCTGGCCCAGCCGGCCGCGTGGGGGCAGTTCACCTTTCTGGTGTTTGCCTTCGGTTGCCTGACCTACGCCTTCATGGTCGATGACTTCTCCGTGGCCTATGTGGCCAACAACTCCAACAGCGCGCTGCCGTGGTACTACAAGTTCAGCGCCGTGTGGGGTGCCCACGAAGGTTCCTTGCTGTTGTGGGCCTTGATTCTCGGCGGCTGGACCTTCGCGGTGTCGGTGTTTTCCCGGCAGTTGCCGCAGGTCATGCTGGCCCGCGTGCTGGCGGTGATGGGCATGATCAGCACCGGTTTCCTGCTGTTCCTGATCATGACCTCCAACCCGTTCAAGCGCATCCTGCCGCAAGTGCCCGGCGACGGTGCCGATCTCAACCCGTTGCTGCAAGACATCGGCCTGATCGTGCATCCGCCGATGCTGTACATGGGCTACGTCGGTTTCTCGGTAGCCTTCGCCTTCGCCATCGCCGCGCTGATGGGCGGTCGCCTGGATGCCGCGTGGGCGCGCTGGTCGCGTCCGTGGACCATTGTGGCCTGGGCGTTCCTCGGCATCGGCATTACCTTGGGTTCGTGGTGGGCGTACTACGAACTCGGCTGGGGCGGCTGGTGGTTCTGGGACCCGGTGGAAAACGCCTCGTTCATGCCATGGCTGGTGGGTACTGCACTGATTCACTCCTTGGCGGTCACGGAAAAACGTGGCGTGTTCAAGAGCTGGACCGTACTGCTGGCCATCGCTGCGTTTTCGCTGAGCCTGCTGGGTACCTTCCTCGTGCGCTCCGGCGTGCTGACCTCGGTGCACGCCTTTGCGTCCGATCCGGAGCGCGGGGTGTTCATCCTGATTTTCCTGTTGTTCGTGGTCGGTGGTTCATTGACGCTGTTCGCCCTGCGCGCACCGGTGGTCAAGAGCCAGGTGGGCTTCAACCTCTGGTCCCGGGAAACCCTTTTGCTGGGCAACAACCTGGTGCTGGTGGTGGCGGCGTCGATGATTCTGCTCGGCACCCTGTACCCGCTGATTCTGGACGCCATGACCGGCGCCAAGCTGTCGGTCGGCCCGCCGTACTTCAACGCGCTGTTCATTCCGTTGATGGCGTTGCTGATGGTGGTGATGGCGGTCGGCGTGATCGTGCGCTGGAAGGACACCCCGGTGAAATGGCTGGTGAGCATGCTGACGCCGGTGTTGCTGGGCAGCGCCGCCATGGCCGTGGTGGCCGGCATCGCGTACGGCGATTTCAACTGGGCAGTGCTCGCCACCTTCATGCTCGCCGCCTGGGTGCTGCTGGCCGGTGCGCGTGACATCTTCGACAAGACCCGCCACAAAGGGCTGGTCAAAGGCCTGCCGACCCTGACCCGCAGCTACTGGGGCATGCAGATCGCGCACCTGGGCATTGCCGTGTGTGCGCTGGGTGTCGTGCTGTCGAGCCAGAACAGCGCCGAGCGTGACCTGCGCCTGGCGCCGGGCGAGTCCATGGACCTGGCCGGTTATCACTTCATCTTCGAAGGCGCCAAGCACTTCGAAGGCCCGAATTTCACTTCCGACAAGGGCACCGTCCGGGTGATCCGCAACGGCAAGGAAGTCAGCGTGCTGCATCCGGAAAAACGCCTGTACACCGTGCAGAACTCGGTGATGACCGAAGCCGGGATCGACGCCGGGTTCACCCGCGACCTCTACGTCGCCCTCGGTGAACCGCTGGGTAACGGTGCCTGGGCCGTGCGCGTGCACGTCAAGCCGTTCGTGCGCTGGATCTGGTTCGGTGGTTTGCTGACCGGTTTCGGCGGGTTGCTGGCGGCGCTGGATCGGCGTTATCGGGTCAAGGTAAAAAGCCGTGTGCGCGAAGCACTGGGCATGTCTGGAGCCACTGCATGAAGCGTTGGTTGATGTTGTTGCCACTGGCGATCTTTCTGGTGGTTGCCGTGTTTCTTTACCGTGGGTTGTACCTCGACCCGGCCGAGTTGCCCTCGGCGATGATCAACAAACCGTTCCCGGAGTTTTCCCTGCCGGCGGTGCAGGGCGACAAGACCCTGACCCGCGCTGACATCCTCGGCAAACCGGCGCTGGTCAACGTCTGGGGCACCTGGTGCATTTCCTGCCGGGTCGAGCACCCGGTGTTGAACAAGCTGGCCCAACAGGGTGTGGTGATCTACGGCATCAACTACAAGGACATCAACGCCGATGCCTTGAAGTGGCTGACGGATTTTCATAACCCCTATGCACTGGATATCCGTGACGACCAAGGCTCGCTGGGCCTGAACCTCGGTGTCTACGGCGCGCCGGAAACCTTCTTCATCGACGCCAAGGGCATCATCCGTGACAAGTTCGTCGGTGTGATCGACGAGCAGGTCTGGCGCGAAAAACTGGCGGCCAAGTACCAGGCGCTGGTCGACGAGGCCAAGCCATGAAGCGCTGGATCGCTGCCGCCGTTCTGGGCTTGTGCATGGCGGGCGTGGTCCACGCGGCCATTGACACCTACGAGTTCGCCAATGAAGGCGATCGTGAGCGTTTTCGCGAGCTGACCAAAGAGCTGCGTTGCCCAAAGTGCCAGAACCAGGACATCGCCGATTCCAACGCACCGATTGCCGCCGACCTGCGCAAAGAGATTTTCCGCATGCTCGGCGAGGGCAAGGACAACCAGCAGATCATCGACTTCATGGTCGACCGCTACGGTGATTTCGTCCGCTACAAACCGGCCCTGAATGCCAAGACCGCCTTGCTCTGGTTCGGCCCCGCCGGCCTGTTGCTCGGCGGTGTGGTGATCATCGCGGTGATCGTCCGCCGTCGTCGCGTGCAACGTGCCGACACCCCGGGCTCGCTTTCTGCCGAGGAGCGCTCGCGCCTCGACCACCTGTTGGATAAAACCAAGAATGATTGATTTCTGGCTCGCTGCAGGTCTGCTGCTTCTGGTTGCCCTGAGTTTTCTGTTGATCCCGGTGCTGCGCAGCCGTCGCGCCCAGCGCGAAGAGGATCGTACCGCCCTGAACGTGGCGCTTTATCAGGAACGCGTGGCTGAATTGCAGGTTCAGCAGGAAGAGGGTGTGCTCGATGCGGCGCAAATGGACGCCGGTCGCGCCGAAGCCGCCCGTGAGTTGCTGGCGGACACCGAAGGCGTCGAAGCGCCACAGGTATCGCGTCTGGGCAAACCCTTGCCGTTGCTGGCGGCCATTCTGGTGCCGGTGCTGGGTCTGGGGCTGTACATGCATTACGGTGCCAGCGACAAGGTCGAACTGACCCGCGAGTTCTCCCAGGCCCCCAGGACGATGGAGGAGATGACCCAGCGCCTGGAGCGTGCGGTGGCCGCTCAACCGGATTCCGCTGAAGGCACGTACTTCCTCGGTCGTACCTATATGGCTCAGGATCGCCCGGCGGATGCGGCGAAAATGTTCGAGCGCACGGTGAACCTGGCCGGTCGTCAGCCCGAGCTGCTCGGTCAATGGGCCCAAGCCCAGTACTTCGCCGATGGCAAAAAGTGGTCGGACAAGGTCCAGGCCCTGACCGACGAAGCGCTCAAGGCCGACCCGAAGGAAGTCACCAGCCTCGGCCTGCTTGGCATCGCCGCGTTTGAGGGCGAGCGTTATCAGGACGCCATCGATTACTGGAATCGCCTGCTGGCGCAGTTGCCGCCGGACGACAAATCCCGCGAGGCGCTACAAGGCGGGATTGTCCGGGCCACGGAGAAGCTGGTGGCCAGTGGCGGCAAGGTTGCGCAAGCACCGGTGGCCAAGGCCTCGGCTTTGCTCAAGGTCAGCGTCGATCTGGCAGCGGACCTCAAGACCAAGGTCCAGCCTGGCGACAGCGTGTTCATCTTCGCCCGTGCGATCTCCGGTCCTCCAGCCCCGCTGGCGGTCAAGCGCATGACCGTGGCCGACCTGCCGGTAACCGTCGAACTGGGTGATGCCGACGCGATGATGCCGCAATTGAAACTGTCGAACTTCCCTGAAGTCCAACTGGTTGCGCGTATTTCCCGTGCCGGCAAACCCACCGCCGGCGAATGGATCGGTCGCAGCCAGCCTCTGGCCAGCAGCACCACCGCGCCGCAAACACTGACCATCGACAGCCCGGACAAATAACAGGAAAACGCAATCATGACCGCATTCGCTCGTATCACCCTGCTCAGCGTCGTTATGGGGTTAAGCGCTTGTGCGGTCCAGCGACCAGCGGAGCATGAGGCACCACCGCCGATCCCGCCGTCGCAGCCCAGCCCCACGCCTTCGACGTCGCCCGTACCGAGCAAGCCGAGCATCCCGGCCAAACCTTCCAAGCCGTTGCCACGTACCTCGGCCAGCTTCGCGCCACCACCTGGGGGCAATAGCCATTGGGACCCGAAACTTGGGGTCTATGTGCTGGATGACCAGCCCAATACCTTCTATCGCCAGCGTACCTATTATCGCTGGGATAACGGCTGGAGCCGGTCGATCAGTCCGAAGGGGCCTTGGGAGGAGACTGATATTCATGGTGTGCCGGGTGGCCTGGGGCGGCAATTCGGGCAGTAACGGACCAAGGCGACTTTCGGGTCGCCTTTTTTGTGCCTGCTCGCGAAGGCGGCCTGATTGGGTACATATCCATTATTTTGGTAACGGCGGCTGGCGGTTTCGCCCTTACGGCGACTCACTTTTTTTACAAGCGCCTAAAAAAAGTAAGCAAAAAAACGCTCGCCCCGAACGTCCGGCCCCTCGCCAGGGCTCGGGGTTCCTTCGCTCCGGCATTCATCCGGGGGCATTGCCCT
>NZ_AKJJ01000082.1:2500-5363 GCF_000282395.1 Pseudomonas sp. GM55
GCAAACAGACTTTGATCCGGAGATGTCTGAATGGGGGAACCCAGCCATCATAAGATGGTTATCTTGTACTGAATACATAGGTGCAAGAGGCGAACCAGGGGAACTGAAACATCTAAGTACCCTGAGGAAAAGAAATCAACCGAGATTCCCTTAGTAGTGGCGAGCGAACGGGGACTAGCCCTTAAGTGGCTTTGAGATTAGCGGAACGCTCTGGAAAGTGCGGCCATAGTGGGTGATAGCCCTGTACGCGAAAATCTCTTAGTCATGAAATCGAGTAGGACGGAGCACGAGAAACTTTGTCTGAATATGGGGGGACCATCCTCCAAGGCTAAATACTACTGACTGACCGATAGTGAACTAGTACCGTGAGGGAAAGGCGAAAAGAACCCCGGAGAGGGGAGTGAAATAGATCCTGAAACCGTATGCGTACAAGCAGTGGGAGCCCACTTTGTTGGGTGACTGCGTACCTTTTGTATAATGGGTCAGCGACTTATTTTCAGTGGCGAGCTTAACCGAATAGGGGAGGCGTAGCGAAAGCGAGTCTTAATAGGGCGTCTAGTCGCTGGGAATAGACCCGAAACCGGGCGATCTATCCATGGGCAGGTTGAAGGTTAGGTAACACTGACTGGAGGACCGAACCGACTACCGTTGAAAAGTTAGCGGATGACCTGTGGATCGGAGTGAAAGGCTAATCAAGCTCGGAGATAGCTGGTTCTCCTCGAAAGCTATTTAGGTAGCGCCTCATGTATCACTGTAGGGGGTAGAGCACTGTTTCGGCTAGGGGGTCATCCCGACTTACCAAACCGATGCAAACTCCGAATACCTACAAGTGCCGAGCATGGGAGACACACGGCGGGTGCTAACGTCCGTCGTGAAAAGGGAAACAACCCAGACCGTCAGCTAAGGTCCCAAAGTTATGGTTAAGTGGGAAACGATGTGGGAAGGCTTAGACAGCTAGGAGGTTGGCTTAGAAGCAGCCACCCTTTAAAGAAAGCGTAATAGCTCACTAGTCGAGTCGGCCTGCGCGGAAGATGTAACGGGGCTCAAACCATACACCGAAGCTACGGGTATCACGTAAGTGATGCGGTAGAGGAGCGTTCTGTAAGCCTGTGAAGGTGAGTTGAGAAGCTTGCTGGAGGTATCAGAAGTGCGAATGCTGACATGAGTAACGACAATGGGTGTGAAAAACACCCACGCCGAAAGACCAAGGTTTCCTGCGCAACGTTAATCGACGCAGGGTTAGTCGGTCCCTAAGGCGAGGCTGAAAAGCGTAGTCGATGGAAAACAGGTTAATATTCCTGTACTTCTGGTTATTGCGATGGAGGGACGGAGAAGGCTAGGCCAGCTTGGCGTTGGTTGTCCAAGTTTAAGGTGGTAGGCTGGACTCTTAGGTAAATCCGGGAGTCTAAGGCCGAGAGCTGATGACGAGTTACCCTTTGGGTGACGAAGTGGTTGATGCCATGCTTCCAAGAAAAGCTTCTAAGCTTCAGATAACCAGGAACCGTACCCCAAACCGACACAGGTGGTTGGGTAGAGAATACCAAGGCGCTTGAGAGAACTCGGGTGAAGGAACTAGGCAAAATGGCACCGTAACTTCGGGAGAAGGTGCGCCGGTGAGGGTGAAGCATTTACTGCGTAAGCCCACGCCGGTCGAAGATACCAGGCCGCTGCGACTGTTTATTAAAAACACAGCACTCTGCAAACACGAAAGTGGACGTATAGGGTGTGACGCCTGCCCGGTGCCGGAAGGTTAATTGATGGGGTTAGCTAACGCGAAGCTCTTGATCGAAGCCCCGGTAAACGGCGGCCGTAACTATAACGGTCCTAAGGTAGCGAAATTCCTTGTCGGGTAAGTTCCGACCTGCACGAATGGCGTAACGATGGCGGCGCTGTCTCCACCCGAGACTCAGTGAAATTGAAATCGCTGTGAAGATGCAGTGTATCCGCGGCTAGACGGAAAGACCCCGTGAACCTTTACTATAGCTTTGCACTGGACTTTGAATTTGCTTGTGTAGGATAGGTGGGAGGCTTTGAAGCGTGGACGCCAGTTCGCGTGGAGCCATCCTTGAAATACCACCCTGGCAACTTTGAGGTTCTAACTCAGGTCCGTTATCCGGATCGAGGACAGTGTATGGTGGGTAGTTTGACTGGGGCGGTCTCCTCCTAAAGAGTAACGGAGGAGTACGAAGGTGCGCTCAGACCGGTCGGAAATCGGTCGTAGAGTATAAAGGCAAAAGCGCGCTTGACTGCGAGACAGACACGTCGAGCAGGTACGAAAGTAGGTCTTAGTGATCCGGTGGTTCTGTATGGAAGGGCCATCGCTCAACGGATAAAAGGTACTCCGGGGATAACAGGCTGATACCGCCCAAGAGTTCATATCGACGGCGGTGTTTGGCACCTCGATGTCGGCTCATCACATCCTGGGGCTGAAGCCGGTCCCAAGGGTATGGCTGTTCGCCATTTAAAGTGGTACGCGAGCTGGGTTTAGAACGTCGTGAGACAGTTCGGTCCCTATCTGCCGTGGACGTTTGAGATTTGAGAGGGGCTGCTCCTAGTACGAGAGGACCGGAGTGGACGAACCTCTGGTGTTCCGGTTGTCACGCCAGTGGCATTGCCGGGTAGCTATGTTCGGAAAAGATAACCGCTGAAAGCATCTAAGCGGGAAACTTGCCTCAAGATGAGATCTCACTGGGACCTTGAGTCCCCTGAAGGGCCGTCGAAGACTACGACGTTGATAGGTTGGGTGTGTAAGCGCTGTGAGGCGTTGAGCTAACCAATACTAATTGCCCGTGAGGCTTGACCATATAACACCCAAGCAATTTGCTTACTTCGAAAGAAGCATCAGATTGCGGTGTGTGAAGAC
>NZ_AKJJ01000083.1:0-83966 GCF_000282395.1 Pseudomonas sp. GM55
ATTGCACTCCACTTGACCACCCGCTTGCATTCGACCTGACCAGTCATTTGCATTCGTTCTGACCACCGATTGCATCGGATTTGACCAGCACGCTTTGTAACCATGATCGGCAGAGAACGGCCAACAGCGGGCGTTGAGTCCATGTCTTCTTTTCGGCCAGCAGTGGAGGATCAAAGGTTCTGATAGATTGGTAGAAATTACTACCTGTTCGAGAACCGCGATCAATGAGAGTTATTCGTAGCAAGGATTTCACCGCCACGCGCGCTTGGGGGGCTGACGACATAGCTAACATGGATGGAACCACCGTCCGCCTCCACTGGACCGACCAGCCATATAAGTGGCATGTCAACGATGGTGAGGAGGTTTTCGCAGTCCTCGACGGCACGGTAGATATGCATTATCGCGAGTCAGGCATCGAGCGCGTTGTGACATTGGTGGTTGGCGACGTGTTTTTCGCAGGGGTTGGATGTGAACATGTTGCGCATCCTCGTGGAGAAGCACGGATTCTGGTTATCGAACGTGAGGGCAGCGTTTGAGTTGACTAGGCTATCGCTCATCATTACCTATTCGTGGTCATGGGATTGTCTTCAATAGACTGACCAGGTTAATTGCGTTAAACATCTTCAAAATAATCAGGCGAACGTCTTTACAGGGTCAATTCGACCCTTCTCGTAAGGCATCATGACCATAACGGAATAAACGGTACTCCAAATCGCCAGTCCGTTTTTTAAGGAATTAGACCTCAATGAAAGCGCTGATCGTGATCGATGTGCAACACGGACTATTCACGCCACTGCCCCGGCCTGCCTCATCGCTAGAAGTCATACGTCGTATCAACGAATTGACACAGCGCGCCAGATTGCATAGGGCGCCCGTCATCTTTGTTCAGCACGAGGCAAATGACGGCGAGTATTTTAGACACGGCAGCGAGGCATGGGCTTTGGATGCCGGGCTCCTCATAGGGAGCGCTGATTATTTTGTCCGCAAAACCACCCCTGACTCCTTTCTGAAAACAGACCTCGAATCAGTGCTGGTAGAAAGCGGCAGTTCTCATCTTGTCGTCTGTGGCTATGCCACGGAGTTCTGCATCGACACCACGGTCCGGCGTGCAGCGGCACTGGGGTATGACGTGACCGTGGTGAGTGATGCTCACACTACTCACGACAAAGCCCATGCCGACGCGGCGCAAATCATCGCCCACCACAACGCCACCTTGCCCAGTATTAAAAGCTTTGGGGTGAATATCCTCGCGCAAGAAAGCGACGCCGTTGAGTTCGTTCACGTATAAAAATCCAGAGTTCTGACAGACTCAGGGACGATAGCGGCCGTTGGCGACAGGCAGCTATTGGCCGATTGCTGCCCTTGCGTGCTCACTCTGGCGTCATGAGTACTGCGAGGCTCATCTTGATAAATTCTTCGTTCTTGTCGATCGTTTGCAGGGCGCCGCGAACGTTGCCGGCTACCTCAGCTGATCCTCTTTGCTCAACCCAAATCGTCAGCTCCATGATCGCGGCTTCGAGCGCCATTTGGTTTTCGTTGATCTTGAACAGCAGGGAAGGGAGCAGGTCAGAATTTGGCATCGCAGATCCTCCGTGGAAATTTCAGCGTAGCAGCCGGCGAGGGCCAAGCGGTAGGCAGGAAGCCGGGAGAATTGTGCGCAAAACCTCCGCTGTAGGTCACGGTTTATCGTTTGCGTAAGCACAAAAAAGCGGATGTTTTGCCATCCTTGAAGTGGATTTAATTCCTTTTAAAACAATAGGTTATGTCGATATAGTCCCCAGCATGGGGTGCTAGGGGTCGAGTGTTCGAATCACTTCGTCCCGACCATATTTTTCAATGAGTTAGCCCAATCTGAAAAGGTTGGGCTTTTTCATGTCTGAAAAATACCCCCACATTTACCCCCACAAAAAAATTAATACTCCCGCGATTCTCAAGCCGGATCTAGTCGTTCGATCGATAGGCGTGGGTGTAATGCGCGCTGCGTAGAATTTTCTCCGCTGATATCATAGTGGCATTATTTCCGGTTGGCCCAGATTGTCTGGCGCGCGAGCATTTGCGAGCGATGAGCTACCAAGAGCTTAGCCTACCGCTGCTGTGCGCAAGTCTCGGCGCACCTCGATATTGACAATCAAGGGAGGACGGACTAGCTGTTGAGTCAGGCGACTCAGCGTCCTGCTGCGAGCGCCGGTTGCACCCTGGAGTGGCGCCATGAGTGAGTTCGTCAAGGTCGCATGCGTGGGCGATCTCGAACCGGGTACCGGCAAGACCGTGAACCTGGGGGGAACGCCCGTCGCGCTGTTCAACGTGGACGGCGAGTATTTCGCCATTCACAACACCTGCCCGCACGAGGACGGTCCGCTGGGAGAAGGAACGCTCTGCGGCAGCGTTGTGACTTGCCCCACACACGCCTACGAGTTCGACGTGATCAGCGGAGAATGCCTCACGGAACCGGCTTATTCAGTCGAGCAGTTCGAGGTCCGGGTGGACGGTGACGACATCCTGGTGCGGCAATCGGCGGATGTCTGAACCGCCAAAAATAGAGAGTTTTTCCTATCTAACCTATTGAATTTAATAGCTATCTCTGCCTTATAAAGAACATGCTTGCGAAACAATCGGATGGAGTATAGTTAAAATGATTGAGTCGTCCGACGAGCAAACGCTCGGGACGAGGAGTGGACGATGTCAGCCACCACCAAGACCATTCGGCGCAACCCTCTGCCCGAGGTCGTCGATACTTCGCGCAGCGTGCAGTGCGCGCCGTTTAGCCAGCACTTCAGTGGTGCAGGTCACGACTGCGGCTACCGGCCCGATCTGGTCAGATCCCTTATCGAATACCTCGAGTAGATCGCCCGCCGCCTGTGGCTAAGCCCCTGCCGCGCCAGGCGCTCGCAAACGCCAGGAGTCCGCAATGAGCACTGATAATGCCAGGATCCGCGAACTCAGCAGCCGGGCGTACAAGTACGGCTTCGTCTCCGATTTTGAGAGCGACGCGGCACCGCGCGGGCTCAACGAAGACGTCATCCGCCTGATCTCGGCGAAGAAGAACGAGCCGCAGTGGCTGCTCGACTGGCGCCTGAAGGCGTACCGCCATTGGCTGACGATGCGCGAGCCGACCTGGCAGAACGTCCACTACGAGCCTATCGACTACCAGGACATCATCTATTACTCGGCGCCCAAGCCGAAAACGCCGGGGCCCAACAGCCTTGACGAGGTCGATCCCGAACTGCGGGAGATGTTTGGCAAACTCGGCATCTCGCTCGCCGAGCAGGAACGCCTGACCGGTGTCGCGGTGGACGCCGTGGTCGATTCGGTCTCGGTGGCGACCACCTTCAAGCACAAACTCGCCGAGGTCGGCGTGATCTTCTGCTCCTTCTCCGAAGCCGTGCAGAACCATCCGGAGCTGGTGCGCAAGTACCTCGGTTCGGTCGTCCCCTACAGCGACAACTTCTTCGCCACACTGAACTCGGCGGTATTTTCCGACGGCTCCTTCTGCTACGTGCCCAAGGGCGTGCGCTGCCCAATGGAACTGTCGACCTACTTTCGCATCAACGCCGCGGATACCGGCCAGTTCGAGCGCACGCTGATCGTCGCCGAGGAGGGCGCCTATGTCAGCTACCTCGAGGGCTGCACCGCGCCGATGCGCGACAATAACCAGCTGCACGCGGCGGTGGTCGAGCTGGTCGCGCTGGATAACGCTCAGATCAAGTACGCCACGGTGCAGAACTGGTACCCGGGCGATGCACAAGGGCGCGGCGGTATCTTCAACTTCGTCACCAAACGCGGCAAGTGCGCAGGCGCGCATTCGAAGATTTCCTGGACTCAGGTCGAGACCGGCTCGGCCATCACCTGGAAGTATCCGGGGGTGATTCTCCAGGGCGACTATTCGGTCGGCGAGTTCTACTCGGTGGCCCTGACAGCCAACCACCAGCAGGCGGATACGGGCACCAAGATGATCCATATCGGTCGGCATACCCGCAGCACTATCCTTTCCAAAGGGATCAGCGCCGGCCATGGGCAGAACACCTACCGTGGTCTGGTGAAGATCCAGAAGGGAGCAACCGGCGCTCACAACCATACACAGTGCGACTCCCTGCTGCTGGGCAGCCAGTGTGGCGCCCACACCTTCCCCTATGTCGAGGTGAAGAACCCGAGCGCCCAGGTCGAACACGAAGCCTCCACCTCGAAGATCAGCGATGAGCAGCTCTTCTACTGCCGGCAGCGCGGCATCAGCGCGGAGGACGCGGTACCGATGATCGTCAACGGCTTTTGCCGCGAGGTGTTCAAGGAGTTGCCGATGGAGTTCGCGGTGGAAGCCCAGAAGCTGCTGGGCGTGAGCCTGGAGGGCTGCGTGGGCTGAGGCCCGGGGTGGAGCATGCTCGAGATCAACGATCTGCACGCCAGTGTCGAAGGCCGCGAAATTCTGCGGGGCATCACGCTGCGGGTTGAAGCCGGCGAGGTGCACGCGATCATGGGGCCGAACGGCTCCGGCAAAAGCACGCTGGCCCAGGTGCTGGCGGGCCATGAAAGCTACGAGGTCAGCGGCGAAGTGCTCTATGAGGGCCAGGATCTGCTCGCCATGTCGGCGGAAGCGCGGGCGGTCGCCGGCATCTTCCTCGCATTCCAGTACCCGGTCGAAATCCCCGGCGTTGGCAACCTCTACTTCCTGCGCACGGCCCTCAATGCCGTGCGCAAGCAGCGCGGGCTCGAGGAGCTCGACGCGCTGGATTTCCTCGCGCTCGCCAAGGAGCGCATGGCGCTGGTCGAGATGGATCAGAGCTTCATGAACCGCGCCGTCAACGTGGACTTTTCCGGTGGCGAGAAGAAGCGCAACGAGATCTTCCAGATGGCGATTCTGGAACCCAAACTGGCGATTCTCGACGAGACCGACTCGGGGCTTGACATAGACGCGTTGCGAGTGGTTGCGGCCGGCGTCAACGCGCTGCGGCGCAAGGATCGCGCACTGCTGGTCATCACCCACTACCAGCGACTGCTCGACTACATAGTCCCGGATCGCGTCCACGTCATTGCCAACGGCCGGATCGTACAGTCCGGCGGCAAGGAGCTGGCCATCGAGCTCGAGAAGCACGGTTATGGGAGCTTCGAGCAGGCTTCGGCAGCACCGGGAGCCACGCCATGAATACTCCAGCGGGCGTAGCGTTTCTCGCGCAGCTTGAGCCCAGGACCGACGACCGGCATCCGGCCTGGCTGCGGGAGTTGCGCAGCGCGGCGTTCCAGTGGGTGGCCGAACACGGTTTTCCCACGGCAAAAGACGAGGCATGGAAATACACGCGTGTCGCGCCGATCCTGGAGACTTCTTTGCGGCCAGCAGAGCCGGGCACAAGCCGGGGCCTGTCCGACGCCAGCATCGAGCGGCTCATCGGCGACTACGGCGGCCCGCGGCTGGTCTTCGTCAATGGCTATTTCGCTGCTGAGTTTTCGGTGCTTGAGGAGCTCCCCCCAGGTACTCAGGTGACCCATTTCGCGACGCTGCTGCGTGCCGACAGCGGGATGCTCGAAGCGCTGTTCTCCCATGCATTCCGCACGCAGCCGCAGGCCTTCACCGCACTCAATGCGGCCCTCGCCGAGGATGGGGCACTGGTACAGATACCCGCCCATACGACGGTCGAAAAACCGATCCACCTGGTGTTCTTCTCGGACACAGGCGCCACGCCGCTGATGACTCATCCGCGCGCCTTGGTGCTGATGGGAGCCGGGAGCCGCTTGACCCTGGTGGAAAGCCACGTCGGCAGCGGGGCAGAGGCTTACCTCAGCAATGCCGTCAGCGAGGTGCTACTCGACGCGGATGCTGTGCTCGAACATTACAGCGTGCAGAACGAGAGCACGGCGGCGTTCCATGTCGCTCTGCTCAATGTGCGCCAGGCCCGAGGCAGCTACTTTGCCGCGCACTCCTTTGCACTAGGGGCGGCGCTGGCACGGCAGGAGGTGCGGATCATCCTCGAGGGACCCGGCGCAGAGGTCGCCCTGAACGGTCTGTATCTGCCCCGGGGCACGCAGCACCTGGACAACCAGACGACCATCGAGCACCTGGCGCCGCGCTGCACCAGCCGCGAGCTCTATAAAGGCGTGATCGATGATCGCGGGCATGGGATTTTCGACGGGAGGATCATTGTGCGCCCGGGGGCGATGAAGACGGATGCCAGCCAGACCAACAAGAACCTTTTGCTGTCGCAGTTGGCCCAGGCCAACACCCAGCCACGGCTGGAAATCTTCGCCGATGACGTCAAGTGCGCCCACGGCGCCGCCGTCGGCCAACTGGATGAGCAGGCTGTTTTCTACCTGCGTTCGCGAGGGATTCCCCTGGCGGCGGCGCGGTCACTGCTGATCTATGGGTTTGTCCGCGAGATGCTCGATCGGATTCACCTGGAGCCGCTGCGGGCCCATGTGGAGCGACTGGTCGCCGCGCAACTGCAGGTCCTGGAGGTGGCGGCATGAGTGACCTCGAAAGCAGCCTTCAGGTACTCCCTGAACAGCTCGACCTTGCGCCAGGCTACGACGTCGAGCGCGTGCGCCGGATGTTTCCGATCCTCGCGCAGCAGATTTATGGCAAGCCGCTGATTTACCTCGACAGCGCCGCGACCAGCCAGAAGCCGCTGGCGGTCATAGAGGCGATGTCGCGTTTCTTCCTGCAGGAGAACGCCAACGTGCACCGTGGCGTGCACTACCTCTCGGTGCGCGCCACCGAGGAGTACGAGAAGGCTCGGGCCAAGGTCCAGGGCTTCCTCAATGCCGAACACGTCGAGGAGATCGTCTTCGTCCGCGGCACCACCGAAGCGATCAATCTGGTGGCACAAACCTATGGCAAGACTCAGGTCCGCGCGGGCGACGAGGTGCTGATCAGTGTCATGGAGCACCACTCGAACATCGTGCCCTGGCAGATGCTCTGCGAGCAGACTGGCGCCCGGTTGCGGGTGGCCCCCATCGACGACGCAGGTGAACTGCGGCTCGATGAGCTGGAACGGCTGATCGGACCGAGGACCCGGCTGGTGGCCGTCACCCATGTCTCAAATGTGCTCGGCACCATCAACCCGATCCGCCGCATCGTCGAACTGGCCCACGCTCGGGGCGTACGGGTGCTGGTGGACGGCGCGCAGGCGGCGCCCCATCTCAAGGTCGACGTGCGCGCGCTGGGCTGCGATTTCTACGCCCTGTCGGGTCACAAGATGTACGGTCCCACCGGGATCGGCGTGCTCTACGGCCGCCACGAGCTGCTCGAAAGCATGCCGCCCTATCAGGGTGGCGGCGACATGATCCTCTCGGTCACTTTCGAGAAGACCATCTACAACAAACCGCCGTACAAATTCGAAGCGGGGACGCCGAACATGGCCGGCGCCATAGGCCTCGGCGCGGCAGTCGACTTCCTCGACCTGCTGGGGCCTGCGGCCATCGCCGCCCACGAGCAGACCGTGCAGGCCTACGCGCTGAAGGCGCTTGCGGCAGTGCCCGGCCTCAGGCTGATCGGCACCGCGGCGCAGAAAGTCGGCGTCCTCTCGTTCGTCCTCGACGGCATCCACCCCCACGATATCGGCACCATCCTCGACCGCGAGGGGATCGCGATTCGCACCGGTCACCACTGTGCACAACCCTTGATGAACCGTTTTGGTGTGGCCGCCACCGCCCGCGCCTCGCTCGGCTGCTACAGCACCGAGCGAGATATCGATGCGCTGGTGGCAGGTCTGGCCAAGGTCCAGGAGGTGTTCCGATGAGCGACTTTGAGCTGCGCGACCTCTATCAGGAAGTGGTCATCGACCACGGCAAGCGGCCGCGCAATTTTCGCGAGCTCCCGGACGCTACCTGTACGGCGGAGGGCTTCAATCCGTTGTGCGGCGATCAGCTGAGGATTTATATCAAGCTCGCGGACGGGGTGATCGCGGACATCGCCTTCCAGGGTGCCGGCTGCGCCATCTCCCAGGCCTCGGCGTCATTGATGACCCTGGCGGTCAAGGGGAAGACGCCGCAGGAGGCGCATGCGCTCTTTGTCCGTGTGCATACGCTGCTCACCGAAGGGCCGAACGCTCAGGTGACGGCCGCGGAGCTCGGCAAACTCGCGGTGCTTTCCGGGGTATGGGAATTCCCGGTGCGGGTCAAGTGCGCCACCCTGGCCTGGCACACGCTACGCAGTGCCCTCGAAGGAGGCGGCTCACAGGTCTCGACGGAGTAAGCCATGACAGCCGATCCAACCATCCCCAACGTCCGCCTCAGCGACTCGGCGCAGCAAATCCTCGGTGCCGCCCTGGCGGATGGGCGCGCAGACTCGGTGCGACTCAGGATCGACGAGCGCTTCGCCCATGAGTTGCTCTTCGAGCCCCGTGTCGAGGGCGATGTCGTCGTCGACACCGACTACGGCATCACGCTGTTGCTCGATCCCGCCAGCGCAGGGCGAGCCGATGGCCTGTTCATCGATTTCGTGTATGACCTGCAAGGCGCCGGTTTTCAGTTCGACAACCCGAACCAGCCGGCGCGTCCCCAACCGATCGAGCTCACGCGCGACTGCATGGCGACTCTGATTCCGAGCGGGGAACGGCTGCAGCTGGGACGCGGCGAGCGGGTATTGGTGACCCAGGCGCTCGGTGGCAGCATCACGGTTCAGATCACCAAAGGCCGGCTGGCACGGATAGCTGCCGAGGACGCCGATGCGCTGGGGCTCGAAGCTCGCCAGTCTCAGTCTCAGTCTCAGTCTCAGTCTCAGTCTCAGTCCCAGCCTCAGCCGGCGCTCAGCGGCGCCTTCGACATCCAGCAGGTGCTCGACATGCTGCGCAGCGTCTACGACCCGGAGATTCCGGTGAATGTGGTCGATCTCGGGCTGATCTACCAATGCGAAGCCCGGCCACTCGCCGAAGGCGGCCAGCGAGTCGAAATCAAGATGTCCATGACCGCACCCGGTTGCGGGATGGGCGACGTGCTGAAGGAAGAGGCGCGCGCCAGGGTCCAGTCCATTCCCGGGGTCAGCCAGGTCGAGGTCGAGATCGTCTGGGAACCGCCCTGGGATCAAAGCCGTATGTCCGATGCGGCCCTCCTGCAGTTGGGCCTGCTGTGAGAAGTCCATGAGGAGTCAGCCATGAGCAATCGACTCGCCAAAGAAACGTCGCCCTATCTGCGCCAGCACGCAGAGAACCCCGTCGATTGGTATCCCTGGGGTGAGGAGGCGTTCCAGCACGCGCGCGACGAGGACAAGCCCGTCCATCTGTCGCTGGGTTACGCGGCCTGCCACTGGTGTCACGTGATGGCCCACGAGTCGTTCGAGAACCCGGAGATCGCGCGCCTGATGAACGAGCGCTTCATCAACATCAAGGTCGACCGCCAGGAGCGGCCTGACCTCGACGACATCTATCAAAAAATCGTGCAGATGATGGGGCAGGGAGGCGGTTGGCCGCTGACGGTATTCCTCACCCCGCGGCGCGAGCCGTTCTTCGGCGGCACCTATTTTCCACCGCAGGAGAGCTATGGCAGGGCTGGATTCCCCCAACTCCTGCGCGGCCTGAGTGAAGCCTGGCAGAACAATCGCGCGGCGCTTGAGCAGAACGTTGCACAGTTCCTCCAGGGTTACCGCGCCATGGACACGCAAATGCTCGAGGGCGACACGCCGCTGGAGCAGGACCAGCCGGCCGCCGCCGCTCGGCTGTTTGCCAGGAACACCGACCCGGTGCACGGGGGCCTGGGCAATGCACCGAAGTTTCCCAACGTGGCCTGCCATGATCTGGTCCTGCGTCTCTATCAGCGCCTGCACGAGCCGGACTTGCTGCGCTCCCTGGAACTGACCCTGGATCAGGTGGCCGCCGGTGGGCTCTACGATCACCTAGGCGGCGGCTTCGCTCGCTATTGCGTGGATGAACACTGGGCCGTGCCGCATTTCGAAAAAATGCTCTACGACAACGGCCAGCTGGTGAAGCTCTATGCCGACGCCTGGCGCGCGACCGGCGAACCTGCCTGGCGACGGGTGTTTGAGGAAACGATCGACTACATCCTGCGTGACATGACGCACCCAGAAGGTGGTTTTTACGCCAGCGAGGACGCTGACAGCGAGGGTGAAGAAGGCAAATTCTATGTGTGGACGCCCGCGCAGGTGCAGGCCGTCCTCGGCGACCCGGACGCCGCGCTGGCCTGTCAGGCCTACGGGGTGACCGCCAGCGGCAACTTCGAGCATGGCACCACCGTACTGCACCGCGCAGCCACACTGGACACCGCGCAGGAAGCGCAACTGGCCGGCCTGCGCGACAAGCTGTTGGTGGCGCGCGCCCAGCGCATTCGTCCGGGGCGCGACGAGAACATCCTCACCAGCTGGAACGCGCTAATGATCCAGGGGCTCTGCGCTGCCTACCAGGCGACCGGAACCGCTACCCACCTGGACGCCGCGAGGCGCGCTGCCGACTTCATTCTAGACCGCCTCTCGACTCCCGACGGTGGCCTGTACCGGGCCTGGCGGGAGGATACGGCAAAGGTTCCAGGCTTTCTCGAGGACTACGCCTTCCTCGCCAACGCCTTGCTCGACCTCTATGAGTGCGAGTTCGATCAGCTTTATCTCGAACGCGCCACCCGGCTGGTCGAGCTGATCCTTGAGAAGTTCTGGGAGGACGGCCTCTACTTCACCCCCAAAGATGGCGAGCCGCTGGTGCACAGGCCGCGGGCGCCGCAGGACAATGCCTGGCCGTCGGGCACCTCGACCAGCGTGTTCGCTTTCTTGCGACTATTTGAGCTGACCGGCCGCGAGCTTTACCGCGAGCGTGCCGAGCAGGTGTTGACGATGTACCGCGCCGCAGCTGCCCAGAATCCCTTCGGTTTCGCCCATCTCCTGGCGGCGCAGGACTTCGTACAGCGTGGCCCGATCAGCATTGTCATTGCTGGCGAACGTTCCGCGGCCAGCGCCCTGGTAGCGAGCCTGCAGCGTCGCTACCTGCCGGCCCGCGTCCTGGCTTTTGCCGAGGATGTGCCCATCGGCGCAGGCCGGCATATGCTCAAAGGGCAAACCAGCGCCTATGTGTGCCGAAACCGCACCTGCGAAAACCCGGTGACCAGCGCGGCGGAGCTCGTAGAACGTTGCCTGAAGTGAAGGGCGAGAACTTATCTCAACGCGAGGAGACAACGATGGAAAACAAGAAAGAGCACAACATCTACCAACGTCTCAAACAGCAGTACCCTGATTACTTTGGCGCAGTGCAGGCCTTGGGTGCAGCTGCACATCATGCCGGCCCGCTGGACGAAAAAGTCGTCCAGCTGATCCAGCTCGGTGCCGCGGCGGCCATCCGCTCCGAGGGCGCAGTGCACAGTCATACCAGACGGGCACTGGAAGCGGGCGCTACGACAGAGCAGATCCATCACACACTGATCTCACTGACGAGCACCATTGGATTCCCGACCGTCGTTGCGGCCTTGAGCTGGGCGGACGATGTGATTGGGGGAGGTAAGTCTGTGGCTGAGTGATACGGGGCTGGTGTGAACCCATGAATTCTCCAGCAATCGGTCGTCTGCGCCGCAAAATTGAATACACCAAGGCCCAGCTCAGGGCCAAGGTTGAACACCCGTTTCGGGTCATCAAGCGCCAGTTCGGTTATACGAAAGTGTAGTGGTCTAATGAAACCGGACACCCATTTAGGCGAGAATGTTCTGGAGCCCGAGGTTGACCGATGTCGAAAGGGCAGATTCGACTTCCTCCTTTGAAAGACGAAGGACGAGACGTGTTTTCAAATCGATATGCCGGCCGTCAATATCCAGGAGATCGGTTCGCGGGAATGATGTCCGGTGGTTGATGTGAATGAGCCAAACGCATGTTCCGCTCCCTCGGGACCGGACATTCACAAGTGACCATGGGTGGAGATGCTCAAATGGCTGCTTCGGCCGCCGACGCGCCGAGCGCAGCCGACGTTCGAATGTCCGCGCGAATGCGTGAGCCAATGACCGATCCTGGCCGGGAAGCAGCCCTTGGCCGAACGTCCCCTATTGGCGATTGCAGTCCTTCACGACAGGCAGAAATCGGCCAGAAGCTGCCAATCGAATGTGTCTAGGAAATTAGGGGTGATTCAGGAGGGGCGGGCATGGTTGGCTGTTTTAAAAACTAATGACTTCATTTTATTTTCTAATGATCACTGAAGGGTAGGCAGGCAGTAATTACAATAGGCTGTGTAAACCAAAAGTTTCTATTGGCTACTGTGGAAACCTTTAGGTGTATCGAATGCTTTGTGCACAGTGCCCGGGTCTGCCTTTTAAAATCGCTCCGATAGAATTCGCATGCGAATCCAGAAGCAGTTTGTGGATGAACTGCTGACAGCAATCCGGTCAAATCAGCTGGGCCGATAGACGTAAAGGTCCGGCGTACAGCCAGTTGGTATGAGGGGGTGGGGAGTAATGGAACAGAAAGTGCATTTAAGCCCCTTGCCTGCCCGCAAAAAGCTTGAATAGCCCGTAGCCCCTGCCTCGTAGCCTCCTCAGGCAAAGCGATGTCAAGCTTTATGTGATATTCTTCGCACAAATGAGGTGTTCACATGACCGAAAAATCGATCGA
Source organism: Pseudomonas sp. GM55 (assembly GCF_000282395.1). NCBI lineage: Bacteria > Pseudomonadati > Pseudomonadota > Gammaproteobacteria > Pseudomonadales > Pseudomonadaceae > Pseudomonas > Pseudomonas sp. GM55. The sequence continues at coordinate 12,515 of NZ_AKJJ01000083.1, forward strand.
TAGACCAATCGCAAAAGGCCATCCTCTGCTGCCGGAAGTCCGCAGCGGTCGCATTGTGACGATCTCGATTTCTGGTGCCCCCTCCGTGTGCGAAGAGATCAAGACAGTCCTCCCACCGCGATCCAAATTTTTCCGGCGCCCGGTAAAGTTCAAACATGGGCTGTTGGTTCGTGTAGACAAGCCGTCCATTGCTGCGATGCAGATGGAAATCCAGGAGCTGCAGCAACAGATGAAGGCCGTGATAAACAGCGTTGTTGAGCGCCCAAAAGAAGCCGTGGTCGTTGACTTGGTGGATCTGGAAGGCCTCACCGCTATGAATTCGGCTGTCGCACATGAAATGCTCGACAATCCCCCTCCGCCAAACGCCAATCTCCAGGCCTTGCTCGCTCTGCGCTAAGGCTTTAGGAAATGGAATTCAGCACTATCCCGTACGACAGATCGATAGACCGCAAAGCCTTTGATTGCGGTCTTCACCCTGCCCTTAACGCCTACATCGCCCAACAGGCCACCCAGGACGAAAAGCGCAACGTCTCCAGGACGTTCATGCTTGTTGAGGATGGCCAGCTATTAGGTTACTACACGCTGGCCAATGCCTCCGTCGTGGAGTCCGCCCTTAGTGAGGAGCAGATGAAAAAAATGCCCCGCTATCCAATGCCGGCAGTACTGCTCAGCCGCCTGGCTGTTGACAAAGGCCAGCAAGGAAAAGGAATCGGCGGGCGCCTAATGGCCGATTTCTTTCGACGTGTGTACGCGATCTCCCAGCATTCTGGCGTGGCTTTCATCCTCGTTGATGCAAAGGACGAAAAGGCAGCAAGCTACTATCGCGCCCTGGGCTTTGTAGCGACGAATACAAGCCCTCTACGCTTGGCACTCTCGACAGGCACCATCATCCAGGGCTTCAAAGCTCTTGAAACTGCACAGTAGCCATCCTGACAGGGTTGGGGTTTGGGGGGAGCAACGGAACCGAAAACCAACTTAAAGCCTGATTTAAGTTCGGTTTACTTATCTGAAGGTGAGGATTAACGCACTTTGATTTACGAAACGGGTTTATGCCATGTCTGTTCGGGTGTTTACGGCTATACCACGGCATCCTTGGAACGTTTTTATCAAACTATCCAGACAGCACGCGAGTTTTGGAACAGACGTTGGGCTTAATTGCACTTTCTGTTCCATTACTCCCCAAACCCCGTATGTGACTGCTCTTGGCCGTTATCTGCCTGATGTAGATGCAGTTGGCCATAGCGAAAAGGCGGGATTAGAGAGCTTGGTGGTACAAAAATGGTACGGGCGGAATAGAAGGCTGGTGTATCCCTTCATCTTAAAGTGCTTTATGCGTAGTTGTTCCAATCCATCACCGAAAAAGCTGATGATTCTAGATCGTGACCATCAGAAAACAACCGATTCTAATGGGGTTCCAAGCCTGCGATCAGTGCCCCTATAGCGGACGCACCTCATTCTGATACGCTTGATCGATCTTGCGCAGCAGGTCGTTCAGCTCAGAATTGCTGCTATTGGGCATGCAGTTTGATTTGCCGAAGGCGTTTGTCGCGCACCACTCCGATATTGCGGTCAGATTCACTACGCCACGAATCTCGGAAGTTCGGAAGGTAATCATGGCAAACGGCCCGTCCCAACGGCTATTTCCCACTGCCATCATGACAGCAGTGCACTTAAATGCATTCATGCTTGGCACGCTCATGCAGTCCGCCTTGAACGTAATAGCTCGGTCAGTAGCATTCTCGACTTGAAAAGCAGTGCCCTGGCGGAACCGCTCCTCTATGAACTGCTGCACCTCGACAGAAGTGCCACGCAATTGAGCCGTTATCAGTGGCTCAGGTGGCGTGGCGGGCACTGTTGCGCAGCCAGTCATGATGCTAATCACGGCCATTGCAAAGATCGTTTTGTTCTCCATTCAGTCCCTCCCATTTCTTGTGTGATGTCATTCTATGCTTGGGTCCATCGGAGGTCGCCACCTCTATCTAGCCTGGCTATTTGATATCTATGCCGTTTATTTATAGACCAAGATCGGTATGTGTGTAGATACCTATGCTGTACGAATGTGTGGGAGCGGAGGGGGGATTGAGGCACCTGATTACTGGGCGCTGCGTAGGCACGCGAGAATTACTGAATCCCCTCATGCCAAACTGAACTGGTCAAGTAATCCCAGACACCGATTACGTTGTTTATGCCGCTTTTTGCTCCATGGCTATTGGCGACAGATAGAAATCGGCCAGTAGAGGTCTTTCACATGTGCGGTTCACTGACTTCGCGTAAGGGATTACCTTGATGACAATGCCTGCGTAGCTCGGGAATGGGGACGGATCTATTTTTCATATGTACTAAATAAATCCGTCCCCATTTCGCGCTATATCTACGGACAGGCACCTCATCCGAAGGATTCAACAGATACAAATGTGGCCATTAGTACGCAAATGGCGCCACCATCGGTGCATCGGGAATTGGATCTCAACAGCCTGTCGCGGCTTCTTTGCATGAGGGCAGTTAGTACATATCCGGGACGCAGAATCGAGCATACGGTAAGTACTTCCTGGGTGCTTGACCGTACCGCCGGAACGCACCCAAAGCAGCACATTAACTGCACTATCAAGGTGCCCATACGCTGCAAAATTGCTTTCTGAGCCATGGTGGGGGGCAGTCGCAATCACGCAGCGTGAAGCATCTTCAGGCCATTGCAACCAGCTCACAGAATAGTTGTTTCCATTCCCTAGCGGGGAGTCGCCCGTAAACAATATGCTCGGTTCTCTCCACCATTCATCGATACTCGGGGAAAGGAATACCAGGCATTCCTCATTAACCGGAGTGAGGCGAACCAAAAATGACAATCCAATCGGGGGGGGCGGCGGGCTAGCAAGCTCAACAGCGTTGAGAGGAATGAGAAAACCTGCATCCCCCCCACTGGCTTGGAGCGTTTTTGCAAACTCTCCAAAATCAAACCAGCGCACAGGAACGCCGTGATGCATAGCCTGCACCGCTATCCGACGAATTCGCTCTGCAGTGTCGATCAAACCCAACCAGAAAGCAGCAACCGGTTTGCTGACCCTCCTCTTAGCGACCCGGTACCTAATTCGACTGCGACCACTCCGGAACGCTCTGGCTGCCAGCTTCTCTGCGTTCTCGTCCAGTGGCAGTTCAGCATCCCACTGCTCAATCTCCCCCTGCTTACGAGTCGACCTAAAGGACTCGTTGTGGTCATCTCTGTCGGCCAGCGGTTCGGCATCTCTGTATTCATTTCTCCTGCGACTAGCATACAAGTGCATCTGCTGCTCGAGCTCATCCGGGTCTACCTCCCGTTGGGCGTAATCTCCTTCCTCGTCCAAGGTTTGGATCAAATCATCTACTACCTCCGCCGGAGTTGTTAACAGTGCAGGCAGTGACTCTGCCCAAGCTCCCGGCAACCAAAACTCTCCTACTTCTATCGCCGTACGATCCAGCAAATCGACCAGTCCACCAGCATGGTCATAGTCAGCATGAGTGCAAACTACAATATCCAGGTGGTGCACGCCGTACTTGGCCAATTCTCCCGCAAGAAGCACGCTACTCTTCCCGCCATCGACAAGAATTACGCGCCCTGAACGGCGTAGTAAAAATGCGTCACCAGAAACCGGCAGCGCTACGAGCTGTTCCATCAATTCTCCAAATCATCCACTGGACTTTTAAAAATGCTGGCACGCGGTCACACCTACACCCTCGATCTTTGGGAACAAAGCCAGTAGATCAACAGCTTCGAAACAAAGGGGACTGCGAACAAAGGGGACCGAACAAAGGGGGCGGATTTATTTTTCTGAATGAAAATAGTCCGTCCCCTTTTAGGTCGCTTTTCGGAAAACACTATTGATCGTAGGTCTTACCGTCCGTACTGATCTTGTAGATGGTTTCGGAGTAGGGCAGACGCGCGAGTATGGTGGTGGCGTTTACGGCGCCCGCCATGGTCATCCCTCGGCAAAGGAGGCTGACATAGCCCTGGATTCGAACACACATGGCGTCCGCGCTATCGATGAAATTTGTTTTGTTGAGGCGGAGCATGATGACTGTCCTTCCTTCAGGAACCGCTCCGATTGGCGGTATGGAGAATATCGTAATCTGGGTGTAGACGATCAAGCAGAGCAGGGTAATGCCTGCTGCGGTTAAAGCCTTCTTCATATTGTCAGTCTCTAGCGGTCGCGACAGATTGCATTGTTTGAGAGTCCTATCTCGCAGTTCAATCTATGCGCTTAACGACACCGAACCGGCCATCTTTGAAGTCGCTTGCACGGAGGGTTTCGGGGGCAGCTTTGTCACAGCTGTAAGTCGAGTAGCTCACTGGTGGCTTGCCGAAACGATCCGAGCTGCGATCAGCGCAACCCGTGGAGGAAGCAACGATATATAACGGCTTAGTGATCGCTTCATTCTGGACTTGAAGTCCCATGGAAAATCTGATGCTTGCCGTGTGAGCAAAATCGTTTGCGTCGTCGTGGTAGTTACCTAGGAACGTCGCATAGCTGCTCCAGCGTACGAATTCGAAGCCCATAACCCCTAGTCGTTTAAGCTCGCTTCCATTTGCTGCGTAAACGATCAGTGGCGCCAACAGAGGGTCTTTGCTTTTGGATGAATAGGTTACCTTGGCCGTGATGTAGCGAGAGCCACGCTCGGCTGATCGGTACTCGTATTCATCACCATGATCGTTAAAGCTCCATTGGCCGGCTACCTGCGCAGACTGCAGTGCTACGGCGCTGTCGCCCGCGGCGAAAGTGCCTTTTACCGGGATTGTTTTGATACTAAGAGCCGCCAGCCGACGCTCTTCTTGTTCTTTGGCCTCTCGGTCTTTAACCATTTTTTGCAGAAGACTACTGCCAGTTGCGGCTTCGGCTGAGTCTGCGTAGCGTGAATTCAACGAGGCAAGGGCTCCTTTCGCCTTCGCTTCGTCTCCGCTATCGATAGCCTTTCTGACCTGCGTCAACAAAAGTGGCGGCGTCTCTCTAAGGATCGTATTTTCCTGCTCGAGCTGAGCGATTTTGCTCTGTGCGGCTTTGACCTGTGCCTGGAGAGATTCGACGTCTGATCGAAGGCTCTCTGCCTGCTTCTTATACATTTCGCCACCATCCCCACATCCCGTTAGGGACAGAGCCAAGCAGGCAACCACCAAATCATTCCTCACGACTCACTCCTTGGGTTAGCAGCCTCCATGGGCGGGAGTGGCAATCTAGCATCATCAAGCTGGCATCGGAACTGGGCGTCTAGCTTGATTGATGGACTTTGATGAATCAACGGGTGGCATCACTGCCATCCACGCCGTACAGGGCGTTGCCTTCAATAACCGATTGCCACGCTGCGCGTGTTGGATACCTCCGTGAGCGATCTTGGGACGGTAAAGGGGATGAATTTATTTTTCTGATAAATGAAAAAATAAATCCGTCCCCATTTCGGGCCGAGTGAGAAGTTAACGGAATGGCGCGCCTGCTTCTGGCCGTGTTGAGGCGCCGATACCGATATCGACAGATCATGAATAGGGAGCTTATGTGATCCCGGGATTTCGAATTCGCATTTACTGTTTCATCTGTGCGCTGTTATGCCTACTTTGCTCTTGGGCAGTAGCCGAGCAGATACATAATGCTCTGACCATTTGGCAGTTCGATTCAATTACAGGACGTCGTCCGCACAAGATCAACGAACATTTTGTATTCGACGAGCAGCCGTGGCGCTTTAGTTTGTATCTGCTGCGGAACGTCGCGCTTTTCATTTCAGCTAGCGACGCGGGACTTGTCCTGTCATGGGGCGTTCTGCGGGGACGGCGGGCGTTCAATCGCTGACGTGCAAAGTAGACCGCCTTTGGCCCAATGCAGCTTTTATCGGACGGCTGTTTCTGGCCGATTTCTGCCCGTTAGCAAGGGTTGTATCGATCAAGAGCAGCTTCTGCAATGCTAGCTTCAGTCAAAGTAAATGTCGGTCAAGGGTAGGGCTCCTACGTGCCGATTCAGCTTTTAATGACCCAGGTTCAGAATCTAATGAATCTCTACGCCATAACTTTCCAGCAGGTATCGAGTGGCTATAAGTTGGAAGGGGTGGTCCTCCACCACGAGGATGCGTAGATCGTCTTCGGCCATGGGGTGCACTTCATCTGTCGAACAGAAAGGAGGGCGATTGTTTCGCGAGAGTGCCGGGCAAGCGATCAGTTTGCTCGCCATATGTTGTAGGGCGATTCGACGAAGCTTGAGTGCTATTGGAGTTTGAAAGGAGGATCAGCCATGACGAATGCCGTAATGGCTGATCAGTCGATACGCCTTAGTGGCTGGCGCGCCCGGTCATTTCCAGGGCCATGTCACTGGCATAGCTGTCGGTCATGCCGGCGATGAAATCGATCATGCGCAAGAACGATGTGTGTAATGGGCCGTGAGGGTCGGGTGCATTGTTGCCCAGCAGGTCAAGGATGCGGCGGCTTTTGAACGACGGGGTCCGACCGTTGTGTTGCTCCAGCGCTGCGCCGCAAAAGGCGTTGAGCAGGATTTCCAGGGTGGTGTAGGCGCCGATCTCGTGCAGGGTCTTGCGCTTGTCCTGGAAGATTTTCTTGCGGGCCATGTCCTTGGCGTTCAGCACACAACGCTTGGCGGGCCCGTGCATGTGCTCCACCAGGTCGCCGGGCAATGTACCTGCCAGCAGCGCGTCCTGTTGCTCGACGAAGGCGCGGGCCGCGGCATTGGTCAAGTGCTCGATGGCTTTGCCGCGCAGGATTGCCAGTTTGCGTCGGCGCGAATCGCCGGGACCGAGCTGGCGGTAGGTCTCCGGCAAGTCATCGCCCACCAGGCCTAGCAGCAATGACTCGACTTCGGCGTATTCCAGCAACTCCATTTCCAGGCCGTCCTCCAGGTCGATCAGCGCATAGCAGATGTCGTCGGCGGCTTCCATCAGGTACACCAGTGGATGCCGCGCCCAGCGTTGCTCCTCCAGTTGCGGCAGACCGAGTTTATGGGCGATCTGCTCCAGCAGTGGCAGCTCGCTCTGATAACAGCCGAACTTGTGTTTCTTGTATCCCAGCGAGTCAGCGTGCTTGGCCGTCCATGGATACTTCAGGTACGTACCCAGCGTTGCATAGGTCAGACGGGTGCCGCCGTCGAACTGGTGATACTCCAGTTGAGTGAGTACCCGAAAGCCTTGGGCATTGCCTTCGAAATTCAGGAAGTCATTGCGCTCGGCTTCACTCATTGCATCCAGCCAGCCACGGCCGGCGGCTTGCTGGAACCAGTGACGGATCGCGTCTTCACCGGAATGGCCGAAAGGCGGGTTACCGATGTCGTGTGCCAGGCAAGCCGATTGCACAACCATCCCCAGGTCGCTGGGTTCGCACCAGTCGGGCAGGGCATTGCGGATGGTTTCGCCGACCCGCATGCCCAGTGAGCGACCCACACAACTGACTTCCAGCGAGTGCGTCAGGCGGGTATGAATGTGATCATTGCTGGATACCGGATGGACCTGGGTCTTGCGCCCGAGGCGGCGGAAAGCCCCCGAGAAAATGATGCGGTCGTGGTCTTTGTGAAAAGGGCTGCGGCCGAGCTCTTCAGGGCTGTGCAGAGGTTTTCCGAGACGTTCGCGAGTAAGCAGGGTGTGCCAATCCAAGGCGGGGGCTCTCCGTCGGGTGACTGATGGCCTAGCTTCCCGTTTCGCGCCATGACCTGCAAGCGGAACTACCATCTGGCGGCGTTGATATCGATGAGCAGCAGGCATATGGGATGCGCCCCTCGATAGAGGGGCGCATCCCGTCGACGCCGCAAGAAGACAGCCAGAAAGATACTGATCAGTCTTTGCGCGAAGAGCCCTGCATGATCAGTGTGATCAGCGGCCCCAATGTGGTGCCGAGGCGGATCAGCCGGGTCAGGCCGCTGAGACCGCCGCCGTTTTTTGCACCCTTGCCGGTCAAAAAGCCCAGCAAGGTGACGGCGGCCACGCCCCAGAGGGGGGCGTGTTTGATGCCGAAACCGTCCTGCAGGTTTTTCGTCATCCCGCGCACGCGTTGCAAGGGTTGCAACAGTTGCGCGGATTCGTGGCGGATTTCCTGACGGTGCATTTCCATGCGCAGGCGGATCAGGGCCTTGCGCATTTCCGTGCGTGAGCTGTTGTGTGGCAATTCAGGCAGGCTCATGGCAGCAGGCGCTCCCGATCGTTGGCCAGCTCTTCGAGTGTGCCGTGGAAGGGCGAGGATTCATCGAAAATCGCCGCTCTCAAGCGCATTCCACAAAATATGGCGGCAAGGGTGTAGAACACACAGAGGCCGATGATGGCGGTCAGGCGATACGTGTCCCAGAACACGATAAGCACCAGCGTCGACAGCCCGACCAACAGCAGCAATGCAAACACCAGCGCCAGGCCGGCAAACAGCAACAGGCTGACGGTGCGGGCTTTTTGTTCCTGCAATTCGATGCCGAACAGTTCGACATGGCTGTGCAGCAACCCAAGGAAGGCCGCACCCAGGCGCCGCGAAGAGGAGCTGGTTCCCGTTTCAGACGGGCCGGATTCACCGATCGACATATCAGCGCCGGCTAGCCAGCAGGCCAATCAGGAAACCCACGCCGGCCGCGATCCCGACCGATTGCCAAGGGTTGGCCTGGACATAGTCCTCCGTGGCGGTGACAGCAGCCTTGCCGTGTTCGCGCAGGGAGTCTTCGGTCAGTTTGAGGGTTTCACGGGCACGCAAGAGACTGTCGTGAATCTGCTCGCGCAACTCGTCGGCCTGATCGCCGGCCAGAGTCGCGGTGTGCTCCAGCAACCGTTCGGTGTCACTGACCAGTGTCTGAAAGTCGTTCATCAGGATTTCTTGAGCAGTCTTTGCCTGGATGCGGGCCATGGTGATCTCCATAAGTGGCTTTCTGATGCGTTCGAGTATGAGCCTTCGGTGAAGGTTCAGTACAAATGACTGGTACAACTTTTGCTGTGTCGTGGTGCGCCGGTGCGCACCATTGCGCGATAGCCGGGCATGATTTCAGTAAAACCGCAGGACCAACAATCAAAAACTCGCGTAAACGTCCGGGGCGCGTTTTTCCTGGACGGTGTCCGTGCGCCAAAACGGTTCAAACGAGATCGGTCCGCTGATGCTTTGAAGCCGCAACTTGGTGCATGAGCGGTCATCGCGAACTGCTTTGGTGCTTTTTTTCTGCCATAAGGTCTGCCCATCCCATGGAAAATCTGCAAAGCGCTGTGGACACCCTGGTCCATAGCTCCAACACGCTGTTCATTCTGATCGGTGCGGTCATGGTCCTGGCCATGCATGCCGGTTTTGCCTTTCTCGAAGTCGGAACCGTGCGACAGAAAAACCAGGTCAACGCGTTGTCGAAAATCCTCAGCGACTTCGCTGTTTCGACACTGGCTTACTTCTTTATAGGCTATTGGATTTCCTATGGCGTGACGTTCATGCAACCAGCGGCCGTGCTCAATGCCGACCATGGCTATGGACTGGTGAAGTTTTTCTTCCTGCTGACCTTTGCCGCAGCGATCCCGGCGATCATCTCCGGAGGGATCGCCGAGCGCGCCCGGTTTGTCCCGCAATTGTGCGCAACCGCGTTGATTGTCGCGTTCGTCTATCCGTTCTTCGAAGGCATGGTCTGGAACGGCAACCTGGGTTTGCAAGCCTGGTTGCTGGAGCGCTTTGGCGCCGGTTTCCATGATTTCGCCGGTTCAGTGGTGGTGCATGCCATGGGCGGTTGGCTGGCACTGGCGGCGGTGCTGTTGCTCGGGCCGCGTAATGGCCGCTATCGCGACGGTCGGCTGGTCGCGTTCGCGCCATCGAGCATCCCGTTTCTGGCGTTAGGCTCGTGGATCCTGATTGTTGGCTGGTTCGGCTTCAACGTCATGAGCGCGCAAACCCTGCAGGGTGTCAGCGGACTGGTGGCGGTGAACTCGTTGATGGCCATGGTTGGCGGTACGGTGGCGGCGCTGATTGTCGGGCGTAACGACCCTGGCTTTCTGCACAACGGCCCGTTGGCGGGGCTCGTGGCAATCTGTGCCGGATCCGACCTGATGCATCCGGTGGGGGCGCTGGTCACCGGTGCCATCGCGGGAGCCCTGTTTGTCTGGTGCTTTACCGCGGCCCAGGGCAAATGGCGCATCGACGATGTATTGGGGGTGTGGCCGTTGCATGGTTTGTGCGGCGTGTGGGGCGGCATTGCCTGCGGTATTTTCGGCCAGAGCGCCTTGGGCGGATTGGGCGGGGTCAGTCTGATCAGCCAGTTGATCGGCACTGCATTGGGCGTCACTGTGGCACTGGCCGGCGGGTTTGCGGTGTACGGCGTGATCAAGGCGTTGCATGGATTGCGCCTGAGCCAGGAAGAGGAGTATTACGGCGCGGACCTGTCGATCCACAAGATCGGCGCCGTGAGCCAGGACTGACTCGGGGCACTTCATCGTCGGCGGCATCAAGGGTTTGCCACGCATCTTTTTACAGAGGGCATCAGGGCAGGGGGCTCAATGGCTCGACGGTTTTTCGGGGCAGGCCTAGAATGGTCACTTCATTATCTGGTTGAGCGCTCATGCTTCCCGAATGTCAGCTGTTCGGCACCCTTGGATGCCATCTCTGTGAAGTCGCCGAAGCCATGCTGATGGAGTTTGTCGAGCGCGGGCTGCTGGTGGAACTGGTGGATATCGCTGACGATGAAGCCTGGTTTGCAGCCTACAGCCTGCGTATTCCCGTATTGCGGCGGGTCGACTCCGGCGCTGAACTGGGTTGGCCGTTCAGTGCCGATGATGTGGTGGCGTTCTTGCGATAAGCGATTCTTGTGCTGGCGGCATGTCCCGTCTGTCGAACTTTGCGATTGATCCCCTTGGCTTATTCGGTGTGGTTCGGATACTGTATGCGTATACAGTTATTCACGGTGCCTGCCTTGCTGTTGCCGGTTTTCGGGAGCGAGCAGGCAAGCCGGGGCGTGAGAGGGATGAATCGTGGTCAATGTCGAGCAGTTGAAGAACAGCGTGAACCGGATGTCTGCAGACGTCGTGCGCGAGGCCGTCCTTGAATTGCGTCTGGATGGTCTGGTGACCGAGGGGAAAACGCCCTTCAACAAAACGCATTTCAATACCTGTTTTGCAGAAATCGAAGCCTTGTTTCAACGGGCGGGATATCACCGGCAACTCGATGTCGTGGGCTATCAGGGATTGTTGTATGCCCTGTATGACCCCGCTCGCTGGGAAGCGGTCGATGTACTGCGCTGGCTCAAGGAGTACACGGAAGCGGCAGCGCGCACGCAGATCCCGGCTTGAGGAATCTTCTCTAGGTTCGTACTCCTTGCTGTTGGATAATGCCGCTCTGCACTGAGGGTTAGAGCTTTCGTATGTCCACTTCTTCTTTTTCCGCGGCACACAGCCAGGCCAGTACGCTCTACTTGCCACCTGGCCCGTGGCAGACCGTTGTCGATTGCCTGTGTGAGCATTTCAGCGCCATCGGTCGTGAACAATGGCTGGACAGAATCGCCCGCGGCCGGGTCCTCGATGGGCAGGGCATGCCGATTGCCCTCGATCTGGCCTACAGGGAAGGTCTGCGGATTCATTATTTTCGCGAAGTGCCGGATGAAAAGCCGATCCCGGTGAGCGAGTCGATCCTGTACGCGGACGAGCATCTGGTGGTGGCCGACAAACCACACTTTCTACCCGTGACGCCGGCTGGCGAATACGTCGAACAGACCCTGCTCCGGCGCTTGATCCGTCGCCTGGACAATCCGCATCTGGTGCCATTGCATCGCATCGACCGGCATACCGCGGGGCTGGTGCTGTTTTCCGCCAATCCGCAGAGTCGTTCGGCTTATCAGTCGTTGTTTCCAACCCGGCAGATCGAAAAGCGTTACGAGGCCATCGCACGGGCGTTGCCTGACCTGGTTTTTCCATTGGTTCATAAAAGCCGACTGGTCGATGGCGAGCCGTTCTTCCGCATGCAGGAGGGGCCGGGGGCCAGCAACACCGAGACAGCGGTCGAAGTCAGGGAAAAACAGGGGGATCTCTGGCGTTATGGTCTGTACCCGGTGACGGGCAAGAAACATCAGCTTCGGGTACATATGGCGGCGTTGGGAGCCGCTATCTGCAACGACCCGTTTTACCCCGAGGTGCTCAAGGATGCGCAGGACGACTACGCCAATCCTTTGAAACTGCTGGCTCAGGGGCTGAAATTCATCGATCCGGTCACGGGCCAGGAGCGAGAGTTCGAGAGTGAGATCACCCTGCAATGGTGACCGGGAGGCGACCCTGAAGCGCTGTTCTCCAGGCATGAAAAAGCCCGCATCAAGCGGGCTTTTTCGTATCCGGCGGCGCCAGGATTACAGCTCTTTAACGGTACGAACCTGATCTTTGTTGATGCGGGTCTGTTTACCGTCGAGCTGTTCGAATTCGTAGAAACCGGAGTCCTTGTCGTACCGTGGCGTGTCGACGGCCTGGATTTCGCGACCGTCATTCAAGGTGATCACTGTAGGCGATGCGCAACCGGCGAGGGATGCAAGGCCCAGTGCGAGCATGAAGGTGGCGAGGGTCCGTTGAGTCATGAGGGTGTCTCCGAATAAGAATTCTTTGGTTGCTGGACTTGAGACGTGCACTGTCCGAGCAAGTTCCTGATGATTGTCAGTCTGACACAGTCTTATGACCGCTTAACAGTTCCGGCGTGTTGAGGTTGGCCAGCCGAGGATCCTTGTCGGGGCATTGCAGCGAGGTCGCGCCGAGCTTGTGCATCAACCGGCCAGGGCTGCGCTCACCTTCGTTCCAGGCATTTTCAAATGCTGCCCTGTGTAGCACAGGAATCACACACAACAACGGTTCCCAGTGGCCATCATGTCGCACCATCAGCGGCTTGTCCGGATGCAGGTTGGCGGTTTCGCGCATACTGCCGATCAACGCTGCATCAATGCCCGGAACGTCACAGGGCAGGACCAGCAGATGGGTATGGCGAGCAGCTTTCAGGCCTGCTCGAATACCCGCCAGAGGTCCGGGGAAGCCACCTTCATCATCGTGGACCAACTGGTCGGCGTAGGGCGCATACTTCTCAAGGTTGCGATTGCAGGAGATGATCAGGTCATCGGTCAGCGGGCGGGCTTTGCGGTGCAGATGCGCAATCAGGGGGGCGCCTTGCCAGTCCAGCAACCCTTTATCCTGACCCCCCATGCGTTGGCCGCGACCGCCTGCCAGGAGCAGAATGGAGCAGGGTGGCAATTGTGAATTCGAGGTCATGGCAGGTCTCCATGGGAGCGGCGAAAAAACGGAGCGCTGTGATATAACACCGGGCTGTTTCTCCTACAACTGGACGAGCCTATGAAAGCCAAGGCTGATGTACCTTTCGCACCGCTGAATATTGCAGTGCTGACTGTCAGCGATACCCGCACACTGGAAACCGACACCTCGGGTCAGCTCTTTGTCGACCGCTTGACCGCTGCCGGGCATTACCTGGCAGCCCGGGTATTGCTCAAAGATGATCTCTACAAAATTCGCGCGCAAGTCGCCAACTGGATTGCCGACGATGTCGTGCAGGTTGTGCTGATCACCGGCGGAACCGGTTTTACCGGGCGTGACAGTACGCCGGAAGCCGTCAGTTGCCTGCTGGACAAACAGGTTGATGGATTTGGCGAGCTGTTCCGCCAGATCTCGGTTGCCGATATCGGGACCTCGACCGTTCAGTCCCGGACATTGGCCGGTCTGGCCAACGGCACGCTGGTTTGCTGTTTACCGGGCTCGACCAATGCCGTGCGCACCGGTTGGGACGGCATACTGGCCGAGCAGCTGGATTCGCGGCATCGTCCGTGCAATTTCGTGCCTCACCTGAAACAGGCTGCGCCTTGTGAATCCCGTGGGTAAGCCTGGCAAGACTGGCAGCCTGATGCCTGTCGAGCAGGCGCTGGCGCGCCTGCTGGAAATGGCCGAGACCTCAAGGATTGTCGAGCGTGAGCGCTTGCCGTTGGCGCAGGTACAGGGGCGTGTACTGGCTGAAGATCTGGTGTCGACGCTGGATCTGCCGCCCTGGCCCAACAGTGCCATGGACGGTTATGCCTTGCGCATGGCTGACTGGACGGGAGAGCCGTTGGTGGTCAGTCAGAAAGTATTTGCTGGTCAGGCCCCCGATCCGCTGCAGCCAGGAACCTGTGCGCGCATTTTCACCGGGGCGCCTGTTCCCGCCGGTGCCGATTGCGTCGAGATGCAGGAAAACGCCGAGGTTCAGGCGGATGAGCGAGTACGTTTCACAGGATCCTTGACCCAGGGCCAGAACATCCGTCCGCAAGGCCAGGAAACGACCGTCGGCGAGTTGATTCTGCCGGCAGGTACGCGGCTGGGACCAATCGAGCAAGGATTGGCTGCCTCATTGGGGTGTGCTGAGCTGGAGGTGGTTCGCAAGGTGCGTGTGGCGGTGCTTTCCACTGGCGACGAATTGATTGAGCCGGGGCAGGCGCTGGGGCCGGGACAGATCTACAACAGCAACCGGGTGTTGTTGTGCAGCTGGTTGCAGCGTTTGGGGTGTGAGGTCGTCGACGCAGGCATTCTTCCGGACAATCTGGAAACCACGCGTTCCCGATTGGGGGAGTTGAGGGATGTCGACCTGATCCTCTCCACCGGTGGCGTATCGGTGGGTGAAGCCGATTTTCTGGGCATCGCCTTGCGCGAAGAGGGCGAATTGACGCTGTGGAAACTCGCCATCAAGCCCGGTAAACCGCTGACGTTCGGGCATTTTCGCGGTGTGCCTGTGATTGGCTTGCCGGGCAATCCGGCGTCGACCCTCGTAACCTTTGCCTTGTTGACCAGGCCCTATCTCCTGCGCCGTCAGGGTGTGAAAGAAGTTGAGCCGCTGAAGGTGCAGGTACCGGCAGGGTTTGACTGGCCCCAGCCTGGCAATCGGCGTGAGTACTTGCGCGGACGGCTGGAAAACGGCAGGGCGACGATCTACAAAAACCAGAGCTCCGGTGTACTGCGTAGCGCTGCCTGGGCTGATGGGCTGGTAGAAGTCCTTGAAGGTTGCACGCTGGTTCAGGGCGATGGCGTTTTCTTCATTCCATTGAGCGAAGTCCTGGGCTGACAGCTTCAGCGGATTTGCCATGCAAAACCCGGTTGATTGAACCGGGTTTTGTGTTGATGGCAACTCAATGCGCCAGAAACAATGAAATAACCTGTTCGAAACGGCTATTGGCGATCCAGCCAAGGAGGCCAAGGATCACGGCTGTACCGCAGGCGGAGTAGGCGAGCCTGTGCTTGATGGATTTGACGTCACCCCGGATTTCGTCCATGTCCCTGCGTATGCACTTGAGGTGTGCTTCCAACTCGGTAACACGAGGTTCCATATCAATTTCTCCCGTGGCTTTTGTGCTGCTGCATTCAGCTCGATCGCCTGCACTTTTTACACTGGCCGGTGAACCGAGGTTTTGGCTTTGCATGGCACGTCCTTGCGATGTTCTGCGGTAACCCCAAAAGTCCACTAATTCAGATTTCCGGTCAATTGAGCCGATTCCTCACGCTTTGTAAGAAAATTCCTGTCGTGTGGGGGATCAAGACTTTCCGACGGGAAATAATTCGTTTTCTTGCAACTTTTGACAGGGGCTTTGCGGTCAACATCTCCCGGATGCCATTCAAACCAGGCGTGAGCTGATGGGCGATCGCAAGGTATCGGCGTCCATGTCACGGCGTACCCCCCGGAGGATCTGAAGAAAATCCTCGGCGGTGCGGCGTATCTGTTTACCGGCTTGTCACGCTTCAATGGGCTGCATACTGCCTACGGTGAATTGCAGGGACCGGATTTTCACTGGCGTGGCGACCTGCTGGCGTTGGGCATCGGCAATGGCCGGCAGGCCGGTGGTGGGCGGGCGTTATGCCCACAGGCACTGGTGGATGATGGTTTGCTGGATATCAGTATTTTGCCGACACCGCAGGAGGTGGTCGGTACATTGAAAAACCTGCTGACCGAAGGCTTTGGCATCGACAGCATGTTTATCCGTGCGCGCCTGCCCTGGGTCGAGATCAAGATCCCGGAAGGTCTTTGCATCAACCTTGATGGTGAACCGCTGAAAGGGGACAACCTGCGTTTCTCGGTTCGCCCAGCGGCGTTACCCGTGCATCTGCCTGAGGATTCGCCGCTGTTACGTGCCAGTGAAGTGCCTAGTCATCAAGGCTGATGATTTGTTCACGCACGGCAAACAGCACCAGGCCGGCCACATCGTAGATCTGCAAACGCTTCATGATCTGCGAACGGTGGGTTTCGACGGTCTTGACGCTCAGCCCCAGGCCATTGGCGATCTCTCGAGTGGATTTTCCGCGAACGATCAACCGCAGGATTTCCAGCTGACGCGCCGTCAGGTTATGCGAGTCGGCAGGTTCGGGTTGGTGCTTCTGGTTTCGGGTCAATGCCTGATTGATCACCGTGTGGGCAATGGCCGGGCTCAGATAGCGCTCGTTGTTGCGCAAGGCCTCCAGCGCGTGCTCCAGCTCGGTCGCCGTGGTGTCCTTGAGCAGGTAGCCATGGGCTCCGGACTCCAGCGCCTGCATGATGAGGGCAGGGTCGGTGTGCATCGAGAGGATCAGAACCTTGCTCTGCGGGCGCACTCGCTTGAGCTGCTGCAAGGCTTCGAGCCCGCCGGTGTGACGCATTGAAATATCCAGCAGGACAATATCCGGGGACAGATGCCCGACCATCTCGAGCAACTGCGAGCCGTCATTGGCCTCGCCGATGACCGCATAGCCGGGCAGATCCATTACCAGGGCGCGTACGCCAGCCCTGATCAGCGAGTGGTCATCCACCAGTAGTAAATTACAAGTCAATGCATAACCTTATTCGAACTGGCCCGTTCGAGCGCGCGGGGCGCCCAGGGAAAAAGAGCTTCGATTTGAGTGCCTTTGCCCGGCTCGCTGGTAACGGTCAGTGTGCCGCCCAGTTGATCGATCCGTTCCGACATCCCGGCCATACCGCTTTGCCCTTCACGACCAGGGTCTGTTGCGGGCGCGAAGCCCTGACCATCATCGCTGATCTGCAACTTCAGGCCTTGGGGCAGGCGTTGCAGGCATACCAGCAGGTTCTTGGCCTTGGCATGTCGCAGGATGTTGGTGACCGCTTCCTGAGTGATGCGGAAAGCTGCCACGGCCATTTCTTCCGGTATGCCGGTCAGGCGTTGCTGGCATTCCAGGCTCCAGTGGACCGGCGTGTTGGCCAGGGTCTTGAGCAAGTGCGCCCGCAGACTGGCTTCCAGCCCGAGGCTGGTCAACTGCCGGGGGTTGAGAATGGCGGATACGTCACGAACTTTGGTCAGGGTTTCTTCCAGCGTGTCGCAGAGGACCGAGCATTGCCCCTGAAGTTCTTCGGGCATCCGGCGTTTGAGCCAGTCACTTTGCAGTTTTGCGGCGGTCAGCAATTGACCGATGTCATCATGCAGTTCCCGGCTCAGCCGGTGACGCTCGTTTTCCTGAACCTGTAACAGCCGGTCGGCCAGTTCCTGAGGCTGGAATTTGATGGATTTGCGCGAGAGGCGGTACTGCACCGCAACACTGGTCAGCGCAGCAATGTCGAGCACCAGCAATGACAGAGGCAAAGGGATGGACCAGCCATAGACCAGCAAACTGCCGAGCGTCGAACAGGCGCATAGCAACAGCGTGAATGTGCGCGCATTTTCTCGCGACGGTGGCCACATGGCGATTGACTTGAGGCTGGCGTGCATAGCGGATGGAGCCAATGGATGTTCGCTGCGGGCTGACCGGTCATGCTGGCTGACAGGCCCCTGTTTTCTAATATGGAGCGTCGACTTCAACGGGGTGTACTTTTTTGTTGGAAGAATCGGCTCCGAACGAAAGCGAGCTGTGTCCGGTTGCGATCACACTGCCATTAATTGGCGCCAACTAACAGGCGGCATATTAGCACTTAAGATACCGTTGGTCGCGTCTGTATATATGTCCGAAAAGTCAGGAACCCAGCCGTTTGGAGGATGATTCCATAGTGGAACAAGTTGGCTGTTGATGTCGCAAAACGCCGATTGTCCCTGGGAGGGTGTTGAGACCAGGCAATACCCCGGTCAAGACAGGCGCGCAATTGTCGATGGGCAAATAGTGATTGCTAAAGCATGTCGCTTATAGCGATGAGATATTCATTTGCGACATGTGCGCACTCAAGTTACAGCGCGGTATTGATAACCAAAACACGCCATACGGCATGGATTGGCAAGTTCAGGCCTGTCGTTCCGAATAGGATACGAGGCTGAACGGCCTGGAGTTGACCGGTGGTTGATATCGGCTTTGCCCGACCTGAAAGGCAAAAGCTTCGATAAGGGTGGCTTGCTCGCTGTCGTCGAGACTGAGCTGTCCGGTGGTCTGGTCGATGAGTTCGAGTTGCCAGGCAATCAGGGTCAGACAGTCTTTCAGGGCGCTCAGCGCCTCGTCGTGCAGGCTCATCGTGTTTTGTGCATGGTTCAGCAGGCCATGAATATGCAGGGAAAACTCAGACACGGCCGCCAACGCCAGGGCATCAGCCTTGTTGGCCAGCTTGAGCAGTGTGCTGAGCATGCAGTCGATGGCGTCCTTGTCATTGCTGATCAGCTGTAGATGACTCAGGCATTCCTCGGTTTTGGCCAGGAGTGTTTCAGCCTCGACGAGGAACTCCGGGAGCCGCTGGGCCCACTCTTTACGGTCGTTCGGCATACTTATCTCCACAACGTCATGTCAAATGAGGGGATATCGTGTGTGTCGACGAGGGCGGTCGGGACCCCGGCATTGCCGAGTCGTCGGGTGAACGAGCTTCGGCTGGCCCGCAGGCAGGCTGGGGAGCACGAGAGGGTGGTTGGCCACTTACTTGCGATCGCACACAAAAGCCTGACTCCGTCCATGCAATGAGAATGGCGTCACATTAATGGCTATTGGATATTGCGAATATCAGGTTGCACCTGATTGTTGATAGGGGAATCCCTTACGCAGCGGAACCTATCACGTGAACTGTGGTCGCGTGGCGCAGGAGTGCAGCGGATGTAATCACGGCACCAGTAAAGCATGATGTTAATATGACATCAATGATCGGGCGTGGCATTTTAGAGAGGGTCAAGCTTCGGCAAAAACAGCCGATAACCTTCTTTAAGTGAATTCATCCGAACAAGACCAGGAGTCATTGATGGCCGGCATTCTCGACACGGTAGACCAACGCACGCAACTGGTGGGTGAGAATCGCCTGGAAATTCTCATGTTCCGGCTCGCCGGACGGCAATTGTTCGCGATCAACGTCTTTAAAGTACAGGAAGTCTTGCAACTGCCAAAGTTGACGCTGATGCCGCAGCGGCATCCTTTCGTGTGCGGCGTGGTCAACCTGCGTGGCCAGACCCTGCCGGTGATCGACCTGTCCCAGGCCATCGGCATGCGCCCGTTGGTGCCGGGGCCTGGCAGCACGATTATCGTCACTGAATACAACCGTTCGGTTCAGGCCTTCCTGGTCGGTGGCGTGGACCGGATCGTCAACATGAACTGGGAAGCCATCCTGCCGCCCCCGAGCAGCGCCGGCCGCCAGCACTACCTGACGGCCATCAGCAAAGTCGACGATCAACTGGTGGAAATCATCGACGTCGAAAAGGTCCTGGCCGAAATCGTCCCGTACAACGCCAAAGTCTCCCGCGACAAGCTCGAAGATCCGGTACTGGAGCGCGCCCGTGGCCGTGAGGTGCTGCTGGTGGATGACTCGAACGTGGCCCTGGCGCAATTGCGCGATACCCTGGGACAACTGGGCGTGAAGATGCACATTGCCAGCGACGGGCTGAAGGCCTTGAACATGCTCAAGGCCTGGGCCGATACCGGCGTGGACATGACCGAAAAACTGCTGATGGTTTTCACCGATGCGGAAATGCCGGAAATGGATGGCTATCGCCTGACCACCGAAATTCGCAACGATCCACGCCTGCGCGGCTTGTACGTGGTGCTGCACACCTCGCTGTCCGGCAGCTTCAACGACTCGATGGTGAAAAAGGTCGGTTGCGACAATTTCCTCTCCAAATTCCAACCGGACAAACTCGTCGACGTAGTGCGCCAGCGTTTGATGCTTGACGAAGTACCGGCCTGATCAGGCCACGGTCAACCTGTAGGAGCGAGCTCGCTCGCGATGGTCTTGAGCGATAACGCGTAAAACCAGATGCCCAACGGCGTCCTTGGGTTTTTCGCGAGCGAGCTCGCTCCTACAGGTTTTTTGCACTTTGATTCGCTGACCAAGCTCGTATAGGGTGGCGTTTTTGCCTATCAGGGAGCTGGCCATGTTGCGTCTGAGCGCGCTGTATCGTTATCCGTTGAAATCCGGCAAGGGCGAGGCGCTGCAACAGATCGGTCTCGATAGACTCGGGCTGGACGGCGATCGTCGCTGGATGCTGGTGGATGAGGCCAGCGGTCGCTTCCTGACCCAGCGCGCGGTGGCGCAGATGAGCCAGTTGTCAGCGTTGTGGAATGCCGAAGGCGGCTTGACCCTCAGTGCGCCTGGTCATCCGCCGATCGACATTGCCCTGCCCGGCAGTGCTGCAGAACTGCGTGGCGTGACGATCTGGCGCGATACCTTGCGAGTCCCCGATGCAGGCGAAGAAGCAGGGGCCTGGGTCAGCAGGTTCATCGGAAAACCGACACGTCTGGTGCAAGTCCCGCTTGATCGGGCGCGAATGACAGAGGCGGGTTACGGCAAGGATGATGATCAGGTTGCGTTCGCCGATGGCTATCCGCTGTTGCTGATCGGTCAGGCCTCCCTCGAGGACTTGTCGCAACGGGTCGGGCGTCCGTTGGAGATGCTGCGTTTTCGGCCAAACCTGGTGATCGAAGGTAGTGAAGCGTTCGCCGAGGATGGCTGGAAGCGTATCCGTATCGGTGAGGTCGAGTTCCGTGTGGTCAAGTCCTGTTCACGCTGCATTCTGACTACCATCGACCCGCAAACCGGGGAACGCAGCGAAGACCGCGAACCCTTGGCCACCTTGCAGAAATACCGTTCCCAGGCGGACGGCGCAATGTTCGGCCAGAACCTGGTCAACGACGGCAACGGTCGACTTGAAGTCGGCATGCCGGTGGAGATTCTGGAGTAGAAACCCTCGATATATCATCTGCGCAACGAAAAATGCCCGTGTCCTTGGACACGGGCATTTTTTATGGCGCTGACTTTTACTTCGGTGTAGCCCCGCGGGCTTAGCCGCGGTATTCGCACAGATAAGCGGTGTCGACGGCCACTTTCAGCTGGAACTTGCTGTTGGCCGGCACGTTGAACTGGCTGCCGGCGGCGAAGGTTACCCAGTCGCTGCTGTCTGGCAGTTTGACGGTCAATGCGCCGCTGACCACATGCATGATTTCACGCTGGCTGGTGCCGAATTCGTACTCGCCCGGAGCCATGACGCCGATGGTCGCCGGACCTTCTGCGGTGCCAAAGGCGATCGACTTGACGGTGCCGTCGAAGTACTCGTTGACTTTAAACATGGGCGATTCCTCGAAAAGGGCTAAAAAGGGCCGGCCAGTATGCACAAGGCCCTGAGCGTCGTCACCTGTCTAAAGCGGAAGAACCAGCGGCAGCAGTCGTGCGGTATTGCGCGCATCTTCCAGCGCCCGGTGTTGCTGGCCGGTGAACTGCAGGCCGGCCAGTTGCAGGGCACCATTGAGTCCCAGCGGGCGTTCCAGGCGTCGGGCCTTGGCAAAGCGCTGCTTGAGGTTCATGTGCGGCACGTTGGCCAGCGCGCTGGCGAGTCCCAGTTGCTGCCATTCCTGAAGCAATTGCTTGCGATCGTAATCGCCCCAACTGACCCAGCCTTCAAGTCGCGTGTGGTGTTGGCCGAGCCAGCGTTCAAACGCCGGCCAGACTTCGCCCAGCGGTTGCGCGGCATCGATGTTGGCTTGGGTGATGTGCGTCAGCTCGCGGCAAAACGGCGTCAGCAATGGCCGTCGCAAGGGGCGGACGAAGCGCTGGAAGTGGTCCAGTTCGCGTCCCTTGCGGTCCACCAGGGTGGCGCCGATTTCAATGATTTCCATATCTTTAATGGGCCAACCACCCTCATCGGTGGTGGCCTCCAGATCAATGACCAGCCAATGAGGCATTGCAGGGTTCCTGGTATCCGCGTCCTGTAGGGTTTGAGCGTAGCCAAACCCGACGGTTCCGCCTAGCGGCTTATTCGACCTCCAACAGAATCTGCCGGTTTTTCACCTGATCCCCGACTTTGACTTGCAGGCGTTTGAGAACACCGTCGATGCCCGATTTCAACGGGTGCTCCATTTTCATCGCCTCCAGTACCACCAGCAGCTGGCCCTTGGTGACCGGGCTGCCTTCGTTGACCAGGACGTCGACAATCGCCCCGTCCATTGGTGCCTTGAGGGTGCCGGAGCTGACATTGGCCAGGCTGCGGACCGGCGCCTGAGTGCGATCCACGAACTGCAGACTGCCCGGCCGGGTAAACAGCCAGAGACGCCCGGCCTCCAGACGGTAGGCGTGGCGTTGGCGAACACCTTCGATTTCCAGGGTGGCCCAGCGTCCGTCGCTGTGGATGATCTTCAGTTCCAGGTTGTGCCCGGCGACCTGAATGCGTAGCGGCTCGCCCGGGATTGCCTGCAACGCTACCGGCCAATCCTGATCCTCAAGGCCGATTCGATAGTGCAGTGGCACGCTGGCGTTGTTGCGCCAACCGCAAAGCGGCGCCGGATGAGTCTGCGCTTGAGCCTGATAGAAGAGGGCGGTTGCGATGGCCAGGTGTTGTGCGCCTGGGGCGTGGGGCTGCAGGCAGGCATGCTCGGAAAAATGCTGCGGGATGAACCCGGTGCTGAAATCTGCGCAGGCGAACTGTGGGTGTTCCAGCAGGCTGGCGAGCAAGCGCTGATTGCTTTGCACGCCCAGCAGCACGCTGTCTTGTACCGCCCGCAGCAATTTGCGCCGGGCTTCTTCGCGGGTGGCGCCGTGGGCGATGAGCTTGCCGAGCATCGGGTCGTAGAAGGGGCTGATGACCTGGCCTTCGATCAGACCGTGGTCGATCCGAACGCCGTCCTGCAATCCCGGTTCCCAGGCCACGACGCGCCCGGTTTGCGGCAGGAAACCCTGAGCCGGATCTTCGGCATACAGGCGTACTTCCATGGCGTGCCCGTGGAGTTGCACCTGCTCCTGGCGCAATGGCAGCGGTTGACCCTCGGCGATATTCAACTGCCAGGCCACCAGGTCCAGCCCGGTGATCAGTTCGGTGACCGGGTGTTCCACTTGCAGCCGGGTGTTCATCTCCAGGAAGTAAAACTGCCCGCGCGCATCCAGCAAAAATTCCACGGTGCCCGCGCCGACGTACTGCACTGCCCGCCCGGCCTTGAGCGCCGCTTCGCCCATGGCTTGGCGCAATTCAGGCGTCATTACCGGGCAGGGTGCCTCTTCGATGACTTTCTGATGCCGGCGCTGCACCGAACAATCGCGCTCGCCGAGGTAAATCAGGTTGCCGTGGCGGTCACCGAACAGTTGAACCTCGACGTGACGTGGTTCGACCAGTGCCTGTTCGAGAATCAGTTCGCCGCTGCCGAAACCGTTCAGGGCTTCGGAGCGCGCGGTACGGATCTGTTCCAGCAAATTGCCGGCGTCGTGCACCAGGCGCATACCGCGTCCACCGCCGCCAGCGCTGGCCTTGATCATCAACGGATAGCCGATGCGCCCGGCTTCGCGGCTCAGGGTAGCGTCGTCCTGCCCATCGCCTTGATAACCGTCGATGCAGGGCACACCGGCTTCGATCATGGCGATCTTCGAAAGGCGCTTGCTGCCCATCAGTTCGATGGCCTCGGGGCTGGGGCCGATGAAGGTGATGCCGGCGTCCTGGCAAGCGCGGGCAAACCCGGCGTTTTCCGAGAGGAAACCGTAGCCCGGATGGATCGCATCCGCGCCCGTGCGCCGGGCTGCGTCGAGGATGGCCGGGATGTTCAAATAAGACTGTTGCACCGCGGCCGGACCGATGTTGACGGCCTCGTCGGCCATCTGCACGTGCAGTGCATCGGCGTCGGCGTCGCTGAACACGGCGACCGTGCGATAGCCCAGCGCCTGGGCCGTGCGCTGGATGCGGCAGGCGATTTCACCGCGGTTGGCGATGAGGATTTTTTTGAGTCCGGGCATGGGCTGCTCCCTTGGGTTTTGCGCTGAGTGTGTTGGCCTCTTCGCTGGCGAGCCAGCTCCTACAGTGGATTCATGTCACACACAAACCCTGTAGGAGCTGGCTTGCCAGCGAAGCTTTTCAGGAGGCCCACCCCGGTTTGCGTTTTTGCACGAAGGCCATCGTTCCCTCGACACCTTCTGCCCCGGTCACCGCTTCGCCGAACCATTCGGCTGCCTGATCCAGCAGGGCATCCGACGGTTGTCCGGCACTCGCCAGCAGGAGTTTCTTGGTCATCGCATTCGCTTCGGGCGCACAACACAGCACATGCGCCAACACCTCATCGAGACGCTCAGCCAGGGCCTGCGGATCATGCTCGACGAAATGCACCAGCCCCATGCGTCGTGCCTGGTGGCCATCAAAACGTGCCGCGGTGAGGGCCAGGCGCCGGGTTTCGGTCAGGCCGATGCGCTGCACCACGAATGGCGCGATTTGCGCCGGCAACAGGCCGAGGCTGGTTTCCGGCAGGCCGAACTGCGCCTGATGGTCGGCCAACGCGATATCGCTGACACAGGCCAGGCCGAAACCACCGCCGAGCACCGCGCCCTGCAGCACCGTGATCACTACTTGCGGAGCCTGTTGCACCTCCTGCAGCAGCGCACCGAACACCCGATTCAAGTCGCGCTGTGCGCCCGCACCCTGAGCACGGGCGCTGGCCATGTCCTTGAGATCGCCGCCGGCGCAGAAGTGGCCGCCGGCACCGCCGATCACCAGTGCGCGAACGCCCCGGTCATCGCGCACGGCGGCCAGTACCGAGCGCAACTCGCTGACCATCTGCACGCTCATGGCGTTGCGGCTGTCCGGGCGATTGAGGGTGATGTGCAGCACGCCGTTGTGCAGTTCCAGCAGCAAGGTCTGGCATACCGGCAGGCTGCTCATTTCTTTTTCCCCGGCAGAATGCCCATCAGTTTGCAGATGATCCCCAGCATGATTTCGTCGGCACCGCCACCAATCGACACCAGTCGGACATCGCGGTAGGCCCGGGCCACCGGGTTGTCCCACATGAAGCCCATGCCGCCCCAATATTGCAGGCAGCTGTCGCTGACTTCGCGACCCAGCCGCCCGGCCTTGAGCTTGGCCATGGAAGCCAGGCGCGTCACGTCCTGGCCTTTGACGTATTGCTCGGTAGCCTGGTAGACCAGCGCCCGCAGGCATTCGATTTCGGTTTGCAGTTCAGCCAGACGGAAGTGGATCACCTGATTGTCGATCAGGGCATTGCCGAAGGTTTTGCGCTCCTTGCAGTATTCGATGGTGCTGTCGACGCAGTACTCCAGGCCCTTGATCATGTTGGCTGCACCGAACAGGCGTTCCTCCTGGAATTGCAGCATCTGCATCATGAATCCCGCGCCTTCATGGCCGATGCGGTTGCGCTGCGGTACACGCACATTGTCGAAAAACACCTGGGCGGTTTCCGAGCTGCGCATGCCGAGCTTGTCCAGGTGCGAACTCAAGCTGATGCCCGGTGTGTTCATCGGCACCATGATTAGCGATTTGTTGATGTGCGGTTTGTCGTCCGAAGTGTTGGCCAGCAGGCAGATGAAATCGGCGCTCGGTGAGTTGGTGATCCACATCTTGCTGCCGTTGATCACGTAGTCGTCGCCGTCCTTGCGCGCGGTGGTTTTAAGTCCGGCGACGTCGGAGCCGGCGCCGACTTCGGAGACACCGATGCAGCCGACCTGCTCGCCGCTGATGGCCGGGCGCAGGAATTCTTCGCGCAATTCATCGGAACCGAAGCGTGCCAGCGCAGGCGTGCACATGTCAGTCTGCACGCCGATGGACATCGGTATGCCGCCGCAATGAATGGTGCCGAACTCTTCGGCCGCGACGATCGAATAGCTGTAGTCGAGCCCCATGCCGCCGAATTTTTCCGGTTTGGAAATGCCCAGCAAGCCAAGATCGCCGGCCTTGCGGAAGATTTCGTGGATGGGGAATCGCCCGGCCTTTTCCCATTCCTCGACGTGCGGGTTGATCTCGTGCTCGACGAACTGGCGCACGGTGCGGCGCAGTGCTTCGTGTTCCTGGGTGAAGATCATTCTTATTGTTCTCCTGTTAGTCGGCTTAGAACCGCGCCACACCAAAGCTGTTGGTTTGCAATGGCCGCACCTCGGCCTCGTGACAAATATCCAGTAAGTAACCCAGCAAGGTCCGGGTATCGCGCGGGTCGATCAAACCGTCGTCCCACAGATTGGCGCTGCCGTAGAGCGCCGTGGACTGGCTGTCGAGTTTCTGCGCGGTGACCTGTTCCAGCATGTCGAGCATTTTCGGATCGGGCACCAGGCCGTCTTTGGCCTGTTTGGCCTCGGTGACAATACGCAGCACTTTGCCCGCTTGCGCGCCGCCCATCACCGCTGTGCGGCTGTTGGGCCAGGCGAAGATGAAGCGCGGGTCGAGGCCGCGTCCGCACATCGCATAGTTGCCCGCGCCATAGGAACCACCGACGACGATGGTCAGTTTCGGCACGCGGGCATTGGCCACTGCTTGAATCATCTTCGCGCCGTGCTTGATCACGCCTTGTTGTTCCGATTCGGTGCCGACCATGAACCCGGTGGTGTTGTGGAAAAACAGTAACGGCGTCTGGCTCTGGTCGCACAGCTGGATGAACTGGGCGGCCTTGCTTGCGCCTTTTGGCGTGATGGGGCCGTTGTTGCCGATGAAGCCGCAGGCGCGCCCCTGAATTTTCAGGTGACCGCAGACGGTCTGCTGATCGAACTCGCCTTTGAATTCAAGAAAGTTCGAAGCGTCGGCGAGACGGGCGATGATTTCGCGTACGTCGTAGGGCTTTTTCGGGTCATCCGGGATCAGGCCCAGCAGTTCGTCGATGGGGTAGAGGGGCTCCTCCCAGCGACGTTCGGGTAGTCGGGGCAACTGCTCGTTCCACGGCAGCACGCTGACAATCTCGCGTACCAGGCGCACACCATCGGCGTCGTTTTCAGCCAGGTATTCGGCGGTGCCGGCGGTTTGTGCGTGCATCTCGGCGCCACCCAACTCTTCATCGGTCGCGACTTCGCCGGTGGCAGCCTTGAGCAGTGGCGGGCCGGCGAGAAACAGCTTGGCCTTGCCGCGCACCACCACCACGTAATCCGACAAACCCGGCTGATAGGCACCGCCAGCCGTGGCCGAGCCATGGACCACAGTGACCTGCGGCAAGCCCATGGCCGACATCCGCGCCTGATTGGCAAAGCTGCGCGCGCCTTCGACGAAAATTTCCGCCGCGTAATTGAGGTTGGCGCCGCCACTTTCGGCGAGGGTGATCACCGGCAGTTTGTTTTCCATGGCGATCTGTTGCAGGCGCAGGGATTTTTTCAAACCGCTGGGGGAAATGGTCCCGCCCTTGATCGCGCTGTTGTTCGCCACCACCAGCACGCGCACGCCGCAGACATAGCCGATGCCGGCGATCAAACCGCCACCGGCGGAGCTGCCGTCCTTGTCGTCGTGCAGCTTGTAGCCGGCCAGGCTCGCCAGTTCGAGAAACGGCGCACCAGGGTCCAGCAGCAGGTTGAGGCGCTCGCGGGGCAACAACTGACCGCGTTTTTCGAACCTGGGTTTGGCTTCGGCAGCCTTGTTCAGCAAATTCTGTTCGAGCGCGCGCACTTGTTCGATGGCGCTCAGCATCGCCGCACGGTTCTGGGCGAACGGCTCGCTGTGGGGATCGAGTTGCGACTGAATCACCGGCATGGGTTATTCCTTGTCCTTCAACACGTCTGGTATGTAGGCGCGGTGGAAGCCGTTATACGACTCGCTGTTGGTCGCCTTGTGGATAGGCCAGGCGCGCCCGCCGAGGCTGGCGGCACCGTCGATACGCAAGGTGCTGCCGCTGACGAACGCCGCTGCCGGGCTGAGCAGGAAAACAATCGCCGCGCTGACCTCCGATTCGGTGCCGATACGCTTGAGCGGCACGTGTTCGCGCAAGGTCGGAATCACCGCCTTGAAGGCGCCTTCGTAGGTGTCCATGCCGCTGGAGGCAATCCAGCCCGGCGCCACGGCGTTGACCCGCACCCCGGCATGACCCCATTCATACGCGGCGGTCTTGGTCAGGTTGTCCATGCCCGAACGTGCCGCGCCGGAGTGACCCATACCGGGCATGCCCCCCCACATGTCGGCGAGCATGTTGACGATGGCGCCGCCGTGCTTGCTCATGGATTGGTTGAACACTTCCCGGGCCATCAGGAAACCGCCCACCAGATTGGTGCGCATCACGGTTTCGAAACCCTTTTGATTGATCGAAGCCAAGGGCGACGGGTATTGCCCGCCCGCATTGTTGACCAGGCCATGGATGGGGCCATGCTTGCGGATCAATTCGCTGACCAGGTGCTGCACCGGTTCTTCCTCGCGGATGTCACAAACCGCCCAATCGGCCGTGCCGCCGTCTTCGGCAATCTCTGCCGCAACGGTTTTGAGCTTGTCGGCCTTGCGCCCGACCAGCAGCACATGGGCGCCGAGGGCCGCCAGTTCGTGGGCGGTGCAGCGGCCGATGCCACTGCCACCACCGGTGACGATGATGTTTTGGCCGGCAAACAGATCGGCTCTGAAAATCGAATCGTAGGTCATGGCGGCGATCCTCTAGTTGAACTGGTCGGCGATGCGTTGCGGCACCGGGATCTGGATTTCCAGCAGTTGCTGGGCGAAGGCTTTGCCTTGCGGATCGATTCGCAGGCTGGCGACACCGCCGCCGCCGAGGGCGTTTTCCAGCAGGAAATTCAGGCTGTGGCTGGCGGGCAAGTACCAGCGTTCTACCCGTCCGTGGATTGGATCGAGGACGTGGCCCATCCAGTCGACGATCACTTCCGGGGTCAGGGCTTCGGCGATCCATGGCAGGAATTCGGGCTCGCGGGCCATGACGCCGATGTTGCTGTGGTTGCCCTTGTCGCCAGAGCGGGCGACCGCCAGTTTGACCAAGGCCACGCTGGCGTCGGCCAGGCCAATCGGTTTCGGTGGCGCGAGCAGGGCTGGCAGGTCCAGCGGGTCGAGCACATCGAGAGCGGGCAGGGCACACGGGTGGCGCTGACCCATGAAATCAATGTCCAACGTACAGGCGGTTTTGTCGATCAGGAACGAGAACAGCCGGATCAGCGGATACACCGTCGGCCGGCCACCGACAATACCGGTCAGCCCCGGCGCCATGCCGGTGGCGGCCTGGGCGATCTCCCGGGAGAACACGACCAATGCCTGCTTGTCCAGATGGCGCACCGCGAGTTTGATCACCACTTCGCGGCTGTCCTGACGCTGGCCGTGGGGGCCGTAGGTGGCCTCGCTGCCCAGCAACTCGATATTCACCTCGCTGTACGGCGCCCAGCCGCGCTGACGGAACATTTCCGAGGTCTTGTTGATGATCGCCGCGCTGACTCGTCGCGCCTTGTCGACGGCATCGATGCCGGCAATCAGGCAACTGGCGGTGCAGCGGAAGCCATCGGGGTACGTGGCGCTGACCTTGTATTGAGCCGTCGGCGGCAGGCCTTTGGCGCCGTGCACCTGTACCGCGTTCCTGCCTTGTTGCAGCAGTTTGACCTGAGTGAAATCGCACACCACGTCGGGCAGCAGATACGCGCGCGGGTCACCTATTTCGTACAGCATCTGTTCGCCCACCGTCAGCGGCGTGACCAGCCCGCCGGTGCCTTCGGGTTTACTGACGATGAACTGGCTGTCGGCGCTGACTTCGACGATGGGAAAACCGATGTGTTCGTAGTCGGGGACGTCGCGCCAATCGGTGAAGTTGCCGCCCGTGCACTGGGCGCCGCATTCGATGATGTGCCCGGCCAGTGCCGCCTGGGCGAGCTTGTCGTAGTCGTGCCACGACCAGCCGAACTCATGCACGAGCGCAGCGCTGACCACCGCACTGTCGACCACGCGCCCAGTGATCACGATGTCCGCGCCCAGACGCAGGGCTTCGACGATGCCCGGTGCGCCGAGGTAGGCATTGGTCGAGACGCACATTGGCGGCAGGGGCGAGCCGCTGAACATTTCATGAATGCTCAGGCTGCCTAGTTGTTTGAATTGCGGTTGCAGGTCATCACCCAGCAGCACGGCGATCTTCAATGTCACCCCGGCCTTGTCGCAGGCCGCTTGCAGGGCGGCGGCGCAGGCCTGGGGATTGACGCCACCGGCATTGCTGATGACCCGGATGTTGTGCTGCGCGAGCTGCGGCAGCAAGGGGGCGAGGACTTCGATGAAGTCGCCCGCATAGCCGGCCTGGGGATCTTTCATCCGCGCGCCGGCCATGATCGACAGGGTGATTTCGGCCAGGTAATCGAAGACCAGATAGTCCAGATGCCCGTGTTCCACGAGTTGCGCGGCAGCGGTCGAAGTATCGCCCCAGAAGGCGCTGGCGCAACCGATGCGTATTGTTTTAGGCGCAGTCCATTCCATAGCCACCTCCAACCGAAGTGCGTTGACATTACCAAGCAAGCGCTTGGTTTGTAAATGGCTTGATTTTCTTCTGCCCAAGCGCTTGCTTGGTGCCATCCGTCAGCTTAAATTGCCCGCGCAACTCCGGTGTTTTCGGGGGGATCGGCGTTATTGATTGATCGACTGTAGGAGAGAACGGGTGGACGAGCAAAAAGCCCTGAGGGTCATGCGCGAATTGGTGAACGACGGCCAATTGACCGACCCGGACAGCGCCCGTGGCAAGCTGCTGCAAGTGGCGGCCCACCTGTTCCGCAATAAAGGCTATGAACGCACGACCGTGCGCGATCTGGCCGGCGCCGTGGGCATTCAGTCCGGGAGTATTTTCCACCACTTCAAAAGCAAGGACGAAATCCTGCGCGCCGTGATGGAAGAAACCATACTCTACAACACCGCGTTGATGCGTGCGGCCATCGCCGAGGCCGGCAATGTGCGCGAGCGGGTGCTGGCGCTGATCCGCTGTGAATTGCAGTCGATCATGGGCGGTAGCGGCGAGGCCATGGCTGTGCTGGTCTACGAATGGCGCTCGCTGTCCGAAGAGGGCCAGGCCAAGGTCCTGGCACTGCGCGATATCTACGAAGACATCTGGCTGCAAGTACTGGGCGAAGCCAAGGCCGCCGGGTTTATCCGCGGCGATGTGTTCATCACTCGGCGGTTCCTGACCGGCGCATTGTCCTGGACCACCACCTGGTTTCGCGCCGGGGGCAGCATGAGCCTGGATCAATTGGCCGATGAGGCGTTGATTCTGGTGCTGGAAGACCGGCTATAAGCTTGTGTTGGCCAGCATTAAACTGGCTAACTGGACAAAACCGCCTAGCTTGAATGCATTGGTATCGTTTTATTGGGGAGTGGGGGCGTTTTGATGGGGTCGCCAATTCGGACAGCCTCGCGGCTTTTGCTGGCGATGCTTGCGGTGTCAACGATGATGTCGTCCCAGGCTGCGCAACTGGTACGCATTGGTGCAGCGCACTTTCCACCCTACACTGTACGCCCGGAATCCGGGGCCGATACCGGGTTGCTGCCGCAACTGGTCGAGGCCCTGAACGCATTGCAAAGTGACTACCAGTTCGTCCTGGTGCCCACGTCCATTCCCCGGCGCTTTGGTGACTTCAAGCAGGGCCGGGTCGACATGGCCATCTTCGAAAATCCCGCCTGGGGGTGGGAAGAGATCCCCCACACGGCCGTCGACATGGGGCTGGAGGACGCCGAGATTTTTGTTGCGCAACGCCTGCCCGATCGACAGCAAAGTTATTTTGCCGACCTGAGCGGCAAGCGCCTGGCACTGTTCAGCGGCTATCACTACGAGTTTGCCAACTTCAATGCCGAGCCCCAGTACCTGGCGAAAAACTACAACGCCACACTGACCTATTCCCATGACAGCAATCTGCTGATGGTATTACGCGACCGGGCCGACATTGCCCTGGTCACGCGCTCCTACCTGAGCGATTACTTCCTGCGCAATGAAAAAGTCGCCGACGAGTTGCTGGTGTCCCAGCGCATCGACCAGATCTATCATCACTACGCCATTCTGCGTCCGACTGCGCCCATCAGTGGCGAGGCCTTCGGCAAGTTGTTGCAAGGCTTGCGGGACAACGGCCAGATGTTGAAGATTTTCGAGCCGTACAAGATTGCGCTTGTGCCGGTCCCGCGCAACGAACCGGCGCCACAAGCCGCCAAATGATGGTCTTTGCCTAAATTTCCCGCCGTGGCTCACGTCACCTCGTTGAACTGTCGACGATTATCGTGAGCCCGACCCCATGTCCAATCTGAATGACCTGACTGCCCTGTGTCTGCCGACAGGCAGTCGTCTTGCCGCTGATGAAACGCAAAGCCGTCTGAGCCTCAGCCTGGAGGGGCAGCCGTTGCTCACCCTGCGGCTGATTCGTGGCCCCGAGTTGCACCTGCAACTGGAGGAGCGCTTCAGTCGCCCTGAAGGGCAGGCATTATGGGCGGCCTGTTATTGGCTGTTCGCTCGCGACCCCGACTGTCAGCGTCTGATCTGGCACCTGCAGGACGTGCCGAACGAAGCCGTGTTCAGCGGCTTGCTGATTCCGACCTCCATCAGCGGCCAGTATCACTGCGAGCGCACCCTGTTCTGGCAGTTGCCGCAGCCTTGGCTGGGGCATTCCCTGACTGGCAGCTACCCACAGCAAATGGTCGTCACCGACGGTAAGCGTCATCCTCGACGACCGGTGAAACCCAAGGGTCAAGTGTATCGACGCTTCGATGCGCGGCTGGGCGCCTGGATTTCCCTGCACACCCTGGAAATCGAGCAAGACCTGGCACGCTTCAACCGATGGCAGAACAGCCCGCGAGTCGCGAGTTTCTGGCAAGAGGAGGGCAGCCTCGAACAGCATCGCGAGTACTTGAGCAAACTTCAGGCTGATCCCCACACCCTGACATTGATCGGCTGTTTCGACGATCAGCCGTTCGCCTATTTCGAAGCCTATTGGGCCAAGGAAGATCGCATCGCACCCTTCTACGATGCTGGTGATTACGACCGTGGCATCCACATGCTGGTGGGCGAAGAAAACCACCGCGGTCCGCACAAGGTGGCGAGCTGGTTATCGGCGCTGGTGCACTACCTGTTTCTCGATGATCCGCGTACCCAGCGGGTGGTCGCCGAGCCGCGCGCCGACAACGGCAAGATGATCGGCTACATGCAGGGGCAGCGATTCCACTGCGAGAAGGAGTTCGACTTCCCGCACAAGCGCGCGGCGTTGATGGTGCTGGGGCGGGAGCGGTTTTTTGAGCGGTGTGGACTGGTTTGATGCGCAGGGCTCAAGCTCTTTATCGTTCTTGAGTTTGCCATCGCGGGCAAGTCGAATCGTCGCACCGCCGCTCCCACAGGGTTAGCGCTTAACCTGTGGGAGCGGGCTTGCCCGCGATGGGCGCGATACAGATCTCGGATCTTAGTGACGAGCAGCCGCATCCCCACGCTTGCCCGACACCTTGCGGCAGTGCACCAGCGCATCACGGATCATGAAGTTCACCAGGGTCGGCGAGACGCCGAGTTCCCTGGCGATGTCTTTTTGCGGTACGCCGTGCAGGCGATACATCTCGAAGGCGTAGCGGGTGCGACTTGGTAACTCGGTCAACGCATCGGCAATGTGCTCCAGCGTCGAAAAGTTGATGTGCGTCGTTTCCGGTGACGCACCCTGGATCACCACATTCAGCCCTTCCTCTTCAGGACCGGAATATTTCTGCTCCAGCGCCTGTTTGCGGTAATGGTCGATCGCCAGGTTGCGCACGATCTGGAACAGATAGCTGAGCTGAGCCTTGATCGAACTGGTGATGGGCGGGGCCGATTGCAACCGGAAGAATGCGTCCTGCACAACATCTTCGGCACGTGAGCGGCAACCGGTAATTCTGGCGGCGATCTTCACCAGAATCAGTCGATTGTCGACGAATGCCTGAAGTAGCGGTGTATCGCACCTGCTTGTGGATACTGGTTCCATCATGGAAATCACCTTGCTGCCAAAAGGTTAGTGGGACGGCGAATGAACCGGGGGGCCGTCCTGCACATCGAGCGCCAAATTAGGATTAATGATAATGATTGTCAAATGAGAAATATAACTATTGCTCTGCGAGGATGCAGAGTGAGAACTGCGACACGCTGACTCACTTCAGTGCGCTTGGTATTCCAGCCGGCACCTAATTATTTCAGGACGTCATCCGTTCTCTTTGGTGAATGGAGCAGCGCAATCCTCATAACCCTGTAGGAGCGAGCTCGCTCGCGATGGTCGTCAACGATGGCGATGGGCGCCTGACACTCCGCGGCGTTCTCCTTTTTTTCGCGAGCAAGCTCGCTCCTACAGCCGAAACCAGGCAGGAAACCTCATGACCGACGCGTTCGAACTCCCCGGCACAATGGTCCAGGCCCTTCAGCGCCGCGCGGCCCTGACGCCGGATCGGGTGGCCTTGCGCTTTCTCGCCGAGACCCCGGATCAGGCTGTGGTACTCAGTTATCGCGAGCTGGATCAGCGGGCGCGGACGATTGCCGGCGCGTTGCAGGCTCAAGCGGATTTCGGTGACCGTGCCGTGTTGCTGTTTCCCAGCGGACCGGATTACGTCGCGGCATTCTTCGGTTGCCTGTACGCGGGCGTGATCGCGGTGCCGGCCTACCCTCCGGAATCGACTCGCCGTCATCACCAGGAGCGCCTGTTGTCGATCATTGGCGACGCCGAACCGCGCTTGCTGCTGACCAGCGTCGGGCTGCGCGATGGGTTGCAGCAAATCGACGGGGCGCCGCCGATGCTGTGTGTCGATACCCTCGACGGTGCACTGGCCGAGCGCTGGATCGCGGCGGACTTGCAGGACGATCACATCGCCTTCCTGCAATACACCTCCGGCTCTACCGCGCTGCCCAAAGGCGTGCAAGTCAGCCACGGCAATCTGGTGGCCAACGAATTGCTGATTCGCCACGGTTTCGGCATTGATCTGAACCCCGACGACGTGATCGTCAGTTGGCTGCCGCTGTACCACGACATGGGCCTGATCGGTGGCCTGCTGCAGCCGATTTTCAGTGGCGTGCCTTGCGTGTTGATGTCGCCGGCGTATTTCCTCGGCCGGCCATTGCGCTGGCTGGAGGCGATCAGCGAATACGGCGGCACCATCAGTGGCGGGCCGGATTTTGCCTATCGCTTGTGCAGCGAGCGGGTCAGTGAGTCAGCCCTGGAACGGCTGGACCTGAGTGGCTGGCGCGTGGCGTATTCCGGTTCCGAACCGATTCGCCTCGACACGCTGGAGCGCTTCGCCGGGAAGTTCGCGACCTGCGGCTTCACCGGGGACAGTTTCATGGCTTCCTACGGTCTGGCCGAAGCCACATTGTTTGTCGCCGGCACACCGCGCGGCCAAGGTATCGGCAACCTGCGGGTAGACGATCAGGCCCTGGCGCAAAATCAAATCGAAGCGGGCGAGGGCAGCCCGATCATGAGTTGTGGTGTCAGCCAACCGGGTCACGCCGTGCTGATCGTCGAGCCTGTCTCGCTCACCGAACAGGCCGACAACGTCGTCGGCGAAGTCTGGGCCAGCGGGCCGAGCGTCGCCCTCGGTTACTGGCGCAACCCCGAGGCATCCGCCAAGACCTTCGTCCGGCACGCCGGCCAGACCTGGCTGCGAACCGGTGACCTGGGTTTCATGCGCAACGGTGAACTGTTCATCACCGGCCGCCTGAAGGACATGCTGATCGTGCGCGGGCACAACCTGTACCCGCAGGACATCGAGCAGACTGTCGAGCGTGAAGTGGAAGTGGTGCGCAAAGGGCGCGTTGCCGCCTTCGCCGTCACGGTTGGTGGGCAGGAGGGCATCGGCATCGCTGCAGAAATCAGCCGCAGCGTGCAGAAAATCCTGCCGCCCGAATCCTTGATCAAAGCCATTCGCCAGGCCGTCGCCGAGGTTTACCAGGAAGCTCCGGGCGTGGTGGTGCTGCTCAATCCGGGCGCGCTGCCCAAGACATCCAGCGGCAAATTGCAACGCTCGGCGTGCCGCAGTCGCCTGGCGGACGGCAGCCTCGACAGCTACGCGATGTTCCCCTCGGCCACCAGCGAAAGTGCAGGCCGGATCGAGTCGGGCTCCGAGCTGCAAAGCCTGATCGGCCAGATCTGGTGCGAGCAGTTGCAAGTAGCACAGGTGGGCGCCGACGACCATTTCTTCCTGCTTGGCGGCAACTCCATCGCGGCGACGCAAGTCGTGGCGCGCCTGCGTGAAGAGCTCGGTCTGGAGTTGAATCTGCGTCTGCTGTTCGAAGCCCCGACCCTCGGCGCATTCGCCGATGTCGTGGCCCGTCTGCAACAGGACGGTGGCCTGGCCCAGGGCGCGATCACTGCGCTGTCGCGCCAGCAACCGATGCCGCAATCCCTGGCACAAAACCGCCTGTGGATCACCTGGCAACTTGATCCCCACAGCAGCGCCTACAACATTCCCGGTGCCTTGCGCCTGCGCGGTGAACTGGATGAGGACGCCTTGCGCGCCAGTTTCCAGCAGTTGATCGAGCGCCACGAATCCTTGCGCACGCGATTCTTCGAGCGTGATGGCGTGGCGTTGCAACAGGTCGATCCGGCCGCCGGGTTCAATCTGCAAATGATCGACATCAGCGCCCTGCCGGCTGCCGAGCGTGAAGCCCAGGCGCTGCAGATCCGTGAGGACCAGGCGCGTACCCGGTTCGATCTGGAGAAAGGCCCACTTCTGTGGGTGACACTGGTACGTCTCGACGAAGAAGACCACCAACTGCTGGTGACCCTGCACCACATCATTGCGGATGGCTGGTCGCTGAATGTACTGATCGACGAGTTCTCGCGCCTGTATGCGGCGGCCTCCCAGGGGCAGCAAACAGTGCTGGCGCCATTGCCGACGCAGTACGCCGATTACGGCAGCTGGCAGCGCCAATGGCTGGCGCAAGGCGAGGGCGAGCGGCAACTGGCTTACTGGAAAGCGCAGTTGGGCGACGAACACCCGACCTTGACCCTGGCCAGCGACCATCCCCGTTCGGCGCAACAACTGCACAGTGCTGCACGCCACACGGTGCGCCTGGACGCACCCCTCGGCGAAGCCATCCGCCAGACCGCCCAAGCCCATGAGTCCACGTCGTTCATGCTGTTGCTCGCAGCATTCCAGGGCCTGTTGCACCGCTACAGCGGCCAGCGTGATATCCGTATCGGCGTACCCAATGCCAACCGTCCACGCCTGGAAACCCAAGGGCTGATTGGCTTTTTCATCAATACCCAGGTGTTGCGTGCCGAGGTGGACTCACGCCAGCCATTCGCTGAGCTGCTGGCGCAAACCCGGCGCGCCGCATTGGGCGCCCAGGCCCATCAGGACCTGCCATTCGAGCAACTGCTGGAGGCTTTCCCGCAGGCCCGCGAGCAGGGCCTGTTTCAGGTCATGTTCAACCATCAGCAACGGGACCTGAGCGCCTTGCGCCGCCTGCCGGGGTTGTTGGCCGAAGAGTTGCCGTGGCATAGCCGGGAAGCCAAGTTCGATTTGCAGTTGCACAGCGAAGAAGACCGCAATGGTCGTCTGACCTTGTCCTTCGACTACGCCAGCGAGTTGTTCGACGCCGCGACCATCGAGCGCCTGGCCGAGCATTTCAGCCATCTGTTGCGGGCTGTCTGCGAGCAACCGACTATCGCCATCGGCGACCTGCCACTGTTGACGCCTGCCGAGCACCATCAGCAATCGGAATGGGCCAGCGCAGTGTGCGCACCCGCCAGCCAATGGCTGCCTGAATGGCTCAACGAACAGGCGCACCGGACGCCGCAGCGCACCGCGCTGGTGTGGGACGGCGGTAGCCTGGACTTCGCCGAACTGCACGCCCGGGCCAACCGTTTGGCTCACTACCTGCGCGATAAAGGCATCGGCCCGGATGTCTGCGTGGCCATCGCCTGCGAGCGTTCGCCGCAACTGCTGATCGGCCTGCTGGCGATCATCAAGGCTGGCGGTGCTTACGTACCGCTGGATCCCGATTACCCGACCGAGCGCCTGGCCTGCATGCTCAGCGATAGTGGCGTTGAGCTGCTGCTGACCCAGACCCGGTTGCTTGATTGTCTGCCAGCCACCGAGGGTGTCAGCGTAATAGCCATGGACGCGCTCCATCTGGAGAACTGGCCAAGCCATGCGCCAGGCCTGCATCTGCACGGCGACAACCTCGCCTATGTGATTTACACCTCCGGTTCCACCGGCCAGCCCAAAGGCGTCGGCAACACCCACGCGGCACTGGCCGAGCGCCTGCAATGGATGCAGCAAACCTATCGCCTGAACGAAACCGATGTGCTGATGCAAAAGGCGCCGATCAGTTTTGACGTGTCGGTGTGGGAGTGCTTCTGGCCGTTGATCACCGGTAGTCGCCTGGTGATCGCCGGCCCCGGTGAACACCGCGATCCGCATCGCATCGCGCAGCTTGTTCAAGCGCATGGCGTGACCACGTTGCACTTCGTGCCGCCGTTGCTTTCGCTGTTCATCGAGGAACCTTTGAGCGCTGAATGCACCAGCCTGCGCCGGGTGTTCTCCGGGGGCGAAGCGTTGCCCGCCGAACTGCGCAACCGCGTGCTGGAACAATTGCCGGGGGTGCAACTGCACAACCGCTACGGCCCGACCGAAACCGCAATCAATGTGACCCATTGGCACTGCTCACGCGCTGATGGCGAGCGTTCGCCGATTGGCCGGCCGCTGGGCAACGTCGTCTGCCGTGTACTCGACAATGATCTCAACCCGGTTCCCGCCGGTGTGCCGGGTGAACTGTGCATCAGTGGTATCGGCCTTGCCCGCGGTTATCTGGGCCGCCCGGGACTGACGGCCGAACGCTTCGTGGTCGATCCCTTGGGCGAGCCGGGCGCGCGCCTGTACCGCACCGGCGACCGGGCGCGCTGGACGGCGGATGGCGTGATCGAATACCTCGGCCGTCTCGATCAGCAGGTCAAGCTGCGCGGGTTCCGGGTCGAGCCGCAGGAAATCGAAGCGCGGCTGCTGGCCCGGGACGGCGTTGCGCAAGCCGTGGTGCTGGTGCGCGAAACCGTGGCCGGGGCGCAATTGATCGGTTACTACACCGCTACGGACAATGCCGGGGACGAAGCCGATCAAACCGCACGCCTGAAAAGCGTATTGGCCGCTGAACTGCCGGAATACATGGTCCCGGCGCAACTGATTCGCCTGGAAGAAATGCCCCTCGGCCCGAGCGGCAAACTCGACCGCCGCGCCTTGCCGGAACCGCAGTGGCAGGTGCGCGAACACGTTGAGCCGGTGACTGAGCTGGAACAACGAATCGCCGCTATCTGGCGCGAGGTGCTGGGCCTGGCACAGGTCGGCCTGCGCGATGATTTCTTTGCCTTGGGCGGCCACTCGCTGCTGGCCACGCAAATCATTTCCCGTACCCGTCAGGCCTGCGACGTCGAGTTGCCGCTGCGGACGTTGTTCGAGAACAGCGAACTGGGCGGGTTTGCCGAACAGATTCGGCTGATCCAGGCCAGCGGCCGCACCAATAAACAGCCGCCGATTGAAAAGGTCGACCGCAGCCAACCGGTGCCCCTGTCCTACTCCCAGCAGCGCATGTGGTTCCTCTGGCAGATGGAACCAGGCAGCCCGGCCTACAACGTTGGCGGCATGGCGCGGCTGCGCGGGGTGCTGGATGTCGCGCGTTTCGAAGCCGCATTGCAAGCCCTGATCCTGCGTCACGAAACCCTGCGCACCACGTTCCCGAGCATCGACGGTGTCGCCCGCCAGCACGTGCACGCGGAAACCGGCGTGCGCATGGCGTGGAAGGATTTCACCGCGCTGGATGCCGAAGGCCGCGAGTGGCAGGTCCGGCAACTGGCCGACGATGAAGCGCACCAGCCGTTCGATCTGGAGACCGGACCTTTGCTGCGCGCGTGCCTGGTCAAGACCGCCGAGCAGGAACACTACTTCGTTCTGACCTTGCACCACATCGTCACCGAAGGCTGGGCGATGGACATCTTTGCCCGGGAGCTCAGCGCGCTGTACGAAGCCTTTGTCGACGACCGCGAGTCGCCGCTCGCGCCGTTGCCGGTGCAGTACCTGGACTACAGCGTGTGGCAGCGTCAGTGGCTGGAGTCCGGCGAGCGTCAGCGCCAGCTCGATTACTGGACCACGCAACTGGGCCGCGAACACCCGCTGCTGGAATTGCCGGCCGATCGTCCACGTCCGCCGGTGCAAAGCCATCAGGGTGAGTTGTATCGCTTTGACCTGAGTGACGACCTCGCGGCACGGGTCCGCGCCTTCAATGCGCAACATGGTCTGACGCTGTTCATGACCATGACCGCCGCCCTGGCTACGCTGCTGTACCGCTACAGCGGCCAGACCGATCTGCGTATCGGCGCGCCAGTTGCCAACCGCATTCGGCCGGAAAG
Organism: Pseudomonas sp. GM55; assembly: GCF_000282395.1. NCBI lineage: Bacteria > Pseudomonadati > Pseudomonadota > Gammaproteobacteria > Pseudomonadales > Pseudomonadaceae > Pseudomonas > Pseudomonas sp. GM55. The sequence continues at coordinate 52,845 of NZ_AKJJ01000083.1, forward strand.
CGAAGGGCTGATCGGCGCATTCCTCAACACGCAAGTGCTGCGCTGCCGGCTCGACGGGCAGATGTCTGTCGGCGAGCTGTTCGAGCAGGTGCGTCATACGGTGATCGAAGGCCAGTCCCATCAGGACTTGCCGTTCGATCATCTGGTGGAAGCCTTGCAACCGCCACGCAGCACGGCCTACAACCCGCTGTTCCAGGTGATGTGCAACGTGCAGCGCTGGGAGTTCCAGCAAAGCCGCGCCCTGGCCGGCATGACGGTCGAGTACCTGGCCAACGATGCCCGCGCGACCAAGTTTGACCTCAACCTGGAGGTCACCGACCTCGACCATCGCCTCGGTTGCTGCCTGACCTACAGCACCGATCTGTTCGACGAACCGCGCATCGCCCGCATGGCCGGGCATTGGCGCAATCTGCTGGAAGCACTGATTGCCGATCCGCAACAACGCTTGAGCGAGCTGCCGCTGCTGGCGTGCGACGAACAACAACGACTGCTCGATAACCTCGGCGTCGAGGCGGGCGAGCATCGGCTGGATCAGTGCATCCATCACCTGTTCGCCGAGCAGGCCTCGATGCGCCAGGACGCTCCGGCCCTGACTTTCGCCGGGCAGACCCTGAGCTACGCCGAGCTCGACAGCCGCGCCAATCGCCTGGCCTGGATGCTGCGCGAGCGTGGCGTCGGACCGCAGGTGCGTGTGGGGCTGGCACTGGAGCGCTCGCTGGAGATGGTCGTCGGCTTGCTGGCGATTCTCAAGGCCGGCGGCGCCTATGTGCCGCTGGACCCGGAATACCCGCTGGACCGCTTGCATTACATGATCGAAGACAGCGGCCTCGGTTTGCTGCTCAGCGATGTGGCGATGTTCAAGGCCCTGGGCGAGCTGCCGGCGACCGTCGGCCGCTGGTGTCTTGAAGAGGACGCCGCGGCACTGTCCAACTACCCGGCCACCGGGCTGCCGTTGATCAGCCTGCCGCAGCATCAGGCTTACCTGATCTACACCTCGGGCTCGACCGGTAAACCGAAAGGCGTGGTGGTGTCCCACGGCGAAATCGCCATGCACTGCCGCGCGGTGATCGAGCGTTTCGCCATGCGCCCGGATGATTGCGAACTGCACTTTTATTCGATCAACTTCGACGCCGCGACCGAGCGATTGCTGGTGCCGCTGCTCAGTGGTGCACACGTCGTGTTGCGCGCACAAGGGCAGTGGGACGCGGAAGAAATCTGTGGCCTGATCCGTCGTCATCACATCAACGTCCTCGGTTTCACGCCGAGCTACGGCAGTCAGTTGGCGCAATGGCTGGCGACCCAGGACCAGACCTTGCCGGTGCGCATGATCATCACCGGCGGCGAAGCGCTGACCGGTGAGCACCTGGCGCGCATTCGCGCAGCGTTCAAGCCGAGTCTGTTCTTCAACGCCTACGGTCCGACTGAAACCGTGGTCATGCCGCTGGCCAGCCTGGCTCCTGAAGTGCTGGAAGAGGGCGCCGGCAGCGTGCCGATCGGCAGTGTGATCGGCGACCGCGTGGCCTACATTCTCGATGCCGATCTGGCGTTGGTGCCGCAAGGCGCGAAGGGCGAGTTGTACGTCGGTGGCGCGGGTCTGGCCCAGGGTTATCACCAGCGTCCGGGCATGACTGCGGAGCGCTTCGTGGCCGATCCGTTTGCCGCCAGCGGCGGGCGCATCTACCGCACCGGCGATCTGGTGCGTCAGCGCGCCGATGGCCTGGTGGAATACCTTGGCCGGATCGACCATCAGGTAAAGATTCGCGGTTTTCGCATCGAATTGGGCGAAATCGAAACCCGTTTGCTGGAGCACGCATCGATTCGTGAAGCGGTGGTACTGGCTCTCGATGCACTGAGCGGCAAGCAATTGGTGGGTTACCTCGCCACTGACGTCGCCGAACAGAACGAAGCGCAACACGCCGCATTACGCGAATCTCTCAAGGCACACTTGAAGTCGCAGCTGCCGGATTACATGGTGCCCACGCACCTGATCCTGCTGGCAAGCATGCCGTTGACCGCCAACGGCAAACTCGACCGCCGTGCTCTCCCGGCGCCGGACCCGGAGTCGGGTCGGCAACAATACGTGGCGCCCGTCAACGAGCTTGAAGTCACGCTCGCACAGATATGGTGCGAGATGCTGAACGTCACTCAGGTTGGCCTCAATGACAACTTCTTCGAGTTGGGCGGTGACTCGATTCTATCGATCCAGGTGGTCAGTCGGGCGCGCCAGCACGGCATCCACTTCAGCCCTCGCGACCTGTTCCGGCACCAGACCGTGCAGACCCTCGCCGCTGTGGCCACCTGCAGCGAGCAGGTCAGCGCCGAGCAGGGCTTGATCATGGGCGAGTCGCGACTGACACCGATCCAGCATTGGTTCTTCGACACCGACATCCCGCAACGCCAGCACTGGAACCAGGCGTTGTTGCTGCAACCGACTGTCACCCTGGAACCTCATCGTCTGGAGCAAGCACTGTTGGCGGTAATCGAACAGCACGACGCCTTGCGCCTGCGCTTCAGCCGAGTTGCCGGCCAGTGGCAGGCTGTGCACCAGCCGATTTCCGATGCGCCGGTGCTGTGGCAGGTGCGCGTTGCGTCCATGGACAAATGCGCCGACTTGTTCGCCGATGCGCAGCGCAGCCTCGACCTTGAAGAGGGGCCGTTGCTGCGCGTGTTGCTGGTCGATGGCCCTGAAGGCCAGCAACGCGTGTTTATCGCCATTCACCACTTGGTGGTGGACGGTGTGTCGTGGCGGATACTGTTGGATGACTTGCAGACCCTGTATCGCCAACTGGACGCCCGGCAGTCGGTGAAACTGCCGGCGAAAACCAGTGCCTTCAAGGACTGGGCCGCACGTTTGCAGGCTTACGCCGGCAGCGAATCCCTGCGTGAAGAACTGGGTTGGTGGCAGGCGCAACTGGCCGGGCCAGGAGCAGATCTGCCCTGCGATCACCCTGCCGGCGGAAGGCAGAACCATCATGCACAAACCGTCAGCGTGCGCCTCGACAGTGAGCGCACGCAGCAGTTGCTGCAACAGGCGCCGAGTGCCTATCGCACCCAGGTCAACGACTTGTTGTTGACCGCGTTGGCCCGCGTGCTGTGTCGCTGGAGCGGTCAGTCATCGGCGCTGATTCAACTGGAGGGCCACGGCCGCGAAGCGCTGTTCGACGAGATCGACCTGACCCGTACCGTGGGCTGGTTCACCAGCGCCTATCCGCTGCGCCTGACGCCGTCGAGCATCGAAGAAGCCGTCGGGCAGGCCGCGTCGATCAAGGCGATCAAGGAGCAATTGCGTGCCGTGCCGCACAAAGGCCTGGGTTATGGGGTGTTGCGTTACCTTGCCGATGAGCAGAGCCGCCACAGCATGGCGACGTTGCCGCAGGCACCGATCACCTTCAACTACCTCGGCCAGTTCGACCAGAGCTTCGGTGCCGACGCGCTGTTGCGTCCACTGGATGAAGCCATCGGCGTGGCCCACGACGTCAATGCCCCATTGCCCAACGAGCTGAGCGTCGACGGTCAGGTGTATGGCGGTGAGTTGGTATTGCGCTGGACCTTCAGCGCCGAACGCTTCGATCCGTCAACCATCGGCGAATTGGCCGACGCCTATCTTGGTGAATTGAGCAGCCTGATCGAGCATTGCCTGCGCGACGACGCGGGTGGCCTGACGCCGTCGGACTTCCCGCTGGCGCAGCTCAATCAGGCGCAACTGGATGCGCTGCCGGTGCCGGCCGCCGAAATTGAAGACGTCTACCCGTTGACCCCCATGCAGGAGGGCATGCTGTTGCACACCTTGCTGGAGCCGGGCACCGGCCTGTACTACATGCAGGACCGCTACCGCATCAACAGCGAACTCGACCCGCAACGTTTTGCCCAGGCCTGGCAAGCTGTGATCGCCCGCCACGAAGCGTTGCGCGCCTCGTTCTGCTGGAACGTCGGCGAAGTCATGCTGCAAGTGATCCACAAACCGGGCAGCACGCCGATCGAATACCTCGACTGGGGTGATATCGCGCAAGCCGAGCAAGAGCCGAAGCTGCAAACCTTGCTCAAGACCGAACGCGAGGCCGGGTTCGACCTGCTCAACCAGGCACCGTTCCACTTGCGCCTGATCCGGGTCGGCGCGGTGCGCTACTGGTTCATGATGAGCAACCACCACATCCTCATCGATGCCTGGTGCCGTTCGCTGCTGATGAATGACTTCTTCGAGATCTACAGCGCCCTCGGCGAAGGCCGGGAAGTGCAGCTCGGGCTTGTGTCGCGTTATCGCGACTACATCGGCTGGCTGCAGCATCAGAGCCTCGCCGAAGCGCGGCAGTGGTGGAAAACCAACCTGCAGGGTTTCGAACGGACCACACCGATCCCGAGCGACCGGCCATTGCTGCGCGAACATGCCGGCGCCAGCGGCGGCATGCTCGTCGGCGACTGCTACACAAGGCTCGATGCCCGTGACGGCGTGCGATTGCGCGAGCTGGCCCAGGCCCATCAGTTGACCATCAACACCTTCGCCCAGGCGGCATGGGCGCTGGTGCTGCGGCGCTTGAGCGGTGATCGCGACGTGCTGTTCGGCGTCACCGTGGCCGGGCGTCCGGTGGACATGCCGCAGATGCAGCGCACCGTCGGCCTGTTCATCAACAGCATCGCGCTGCGGGTAAAAATGCCCGAGGACGGCCAGCATTGCAGCGTGCGCCAGTGGCTCAGCGGTCTGCTCGACCACAACATGCAACTGCGTGAGTACGAATACCTGCCGCTGGTGAACATCCAGGAACAGAGCGAACTGCCCAAAGGCCAGCCGCTGTTCGACAGCCTGTTCGTGTTCGAAAACGCCCCGGTGGAAGTTTCGGTGCTGGACCGTGCGCAGAGCCTCAACGCGACCTCGGATTCGGGCCGCACGCACACCAACTTCCCGCTGACGGCGGTTTGCTATCCGGGGGATGACCTGGGCTTGCACCTGTCCTACGACCAGCGCTACTTCGATGAGAGCACGGTCGAGTGCATGCTCGGTGAGTTCAAGCGTTTGCTGCTGGCGTTGGTTGAGGGTTTCCATGGCGACATGGCCGACCTGCCGTTGCTGGGGGCCGAGGAGCAGGACTTCCTCATCCATGGCTGCAACCAGAGCGAACACGAATACCCGTTGAAGCAGAGCTACGTTTCATTGTTCGAAACCCGGGTCGCCAGGCACTCACAGCGCATTGCCGCCAGTTGTGTTGACCGGCAGTACAGCTACCTCGAGCTGAACCAGCGCAGTAACCGTCTCGGTCATGCGTTGATCGCCGCGGGTGTCGGGTGCGATCAACCGGTGGCGTTGCTGGCCGAACGCAGTCTCGAATTGCTGGGCATGATCATCGGCAGCTTCAAGGCCGGTGCGGGTTACCTGCCGCTGGACCTGGGGCTGCCGAGCCAGCGTCTGAGCCGGATCATCGAACTGAGCCGCACGCCATTGCTGGTGTGCACCCAGGCATGCCGCGAGCAGGCGGTTGCGTTGCTGGAAGAGTTTGGCTGTACCAATCGACCCAGGCTTTTGGTCTGGGAAGAGGTGCAGGCTAGTGATACATCGATGCAGAACCCGGGCATCTACAGCGGCCCGGACAATCTGGCCTATGTGATCTACACCTCCGGCTCCACCGGTTTGCCGAAGGGCGTGATGGTCGAACAGCGCGGCATGCTCAACAACCAGTTGAGCAAGGTGCCGTACCTGAACCTGAGTGACACCGATGTGATCGCCCAGACGGCGTCGCAAAGCTTCGACATTTCCGTGTGGCAGTTCCTCGCCGCGCCGTTGTTCGGCGCACGGGTGGACATCGTGCCGAACAGCATTGCCCACGATCCGCAGGGTTTGCTGGCCCATGTGCAGAGCCAGGGCATTACTGTGCTGGAAAGCGTGCCGTCGCTGATCCAGGGCATGCTCGCCCAGGAGCGCATGAGCCTCGACGGCTTGCGCTGGATGCTGCCAACCGGTGAGGCAATGCCGCCGGAACTGGCGCATCAATGGCTGTTGCGCTATCCGCAGATTGGGCTGGTGAATGCCTACGGTCCGGCTGAGTGCTCGGATGACGTGGCGTTCTTCCGCGTTGATATGGCTTCGACTCGCGGCAGCTACCTGCCGATCGGCACGCCGACCGACAACAACCGTTTGTACCTGCTCGATGGAGCGCTGGAACTGGTGCCGTTGGGCGCGGTGGGTGAACTGTGCGTGGCGGGCACCGGGGTTGGCCGTGGCTATGTCAGCGATCCGCTGCGCACCGCACCGGTGTTTGTGCCGAACCCGTTTGGTGCCCCGGGTGAGCGCCTGTATCGCACCGGCGACCTGGCCCGCCGTCGCAGCGACGGCGTGCTGGAATACGTTGGCCGCATCGACCATCAGGTAAAAATTCGCGGTTACCGCATTGAGTTGGGTGAAATCGAGGCTCGCCTGCATGAGCAACCGGAAGTCCACGATGCGGCGGTGGGTGTGCAGGAAGGGGCGAACGGCAAGCATCTGGTCGGCTACCTGGTGGCGGTCGACTCAGCGCTCGATCCCGCCGAATGCCTGGAGCGCATCAAGCAACGCCTGCGTGCCGAGCTACCGGAATACATGGTGCCGCTGCACTGGTTGTGGCTGGACAAACTGCCGCTCAACGCCAATGGAAAAATGGATCGCAAGGCGTTGCCGGTGCTGGAGATCGGCCAGTTGCAAAGCCAGGACTATCAGGCGCCGCGCAATGAACTTGAGCAGACCCTGGCCGATATTTGGACCGAGGTGTTGAAGGTCGAGCAGGTGGGCGTTCGCGACAACTTCTTTGAATTGGGCGGGCATTCGCTGCTGGCCACGCAAATCGCCTCGCGGGTGCAGAAAACCCTGCAACGGGATGTGCCGCTGCGGGCAATGTTCGAGTGCAGCACGGTGGAGGAACTGGCCGAATACATCAACGCGTTGGCGGCCAGCGTGATCACCGAGGAGAAGGTGGATCGCTTGAATGACCTGATGGCGGAGCTGGAGGGGCTGTAATTCCCCGGCGTCAGTACTGGCCCCATCGCGAGCAAGCTCGCTCCCACAATGGCTTGTGGCGAACACATCATCTGTGATCAGCATAACCCCCTGTGGGAGCGGCGGTGCGGTGATTCGACTTGCCCGCGAAGGCGGTGGCACAACCGCACACACTCCAGCGATTGACGAGGGACTGCCTGCCGCTCAGTCTTCCGGCTCCATTTTTATTCGCGGAGACAGTCGATGCCCTTCGTAACGATAGACGGACAAGCCCTTCACTACATCGATCAAGGCACCGGCCCGGCGGTACTGCTGGCCGGTAGTTACCTGTGGGACCAGGCCATGTGGGCGCCGCAGATTGCCGCGTTGTCGCATCACTATCGTGTGATAGCCCTGGACCTGTGGGGGCACGGCCAATCCGGGCCATTGCCTGTCGGTACGACGTCGCTGGATGACCTGGCGCGTCAGGCCCTGGCCCTGCTCGATCATCTGGACATCGAACGGGTCACGCTGGTTGGCCTGTCGGTCGGCGGCATGTGGGGCGTGCGTCTGGCCTTATCGGCAGCGCAGCGGATCAACGGGCTGGTGCTGATGGACACCTGCGTCGGCGTCGAACCGGAGCCGACTCGCCAGTATTACTTTTCACTGTTGAAGCAGATTGAAGAGGCGGGTGTCATCACTCCGGCGCTGCTGGATATCGTGGTGCCGATTTTCTTCCGGCCGGGCATTGATCCGCAGTCGGCGCTCTACCGGGATTTTCGTGCTTCCCTGGCGGCTCTACCCTCGGATCGCCTGCGTGAAAGCATCGTGCCGATGGGGCGGATTACATTTGGGCGCGATGATCTGTTGTCGCGTCTGGGCGAACTGGACGCAGCGAACACACTGGTGATGTGCGGCGATCAGGACAAGCCTCGGCCACCGAGTGAAGCCCGTGAAATGGCTGAGTTGATTGGCTGCCCGTGGGTGCCGGTGCCGGAGGCGGGGCATATTTCCAATCTGGAGAATTCGCAGTTCGTCACCGCCGAACTGCTGAAGTTTTTAGCTGAGAGAACTTAGTCGGTTGTGCTGGCCCCATCGCGGGCAAGCCCGCTCCCACAATGGCAGGTGGTGAACGCATAATTTGTGAACACCATAGACACCTGTGGGAGCGGGCTTGCCCGCGATGGCGTCAGTGTCATCACCGTGAATCCGACGGCGGAGTACTTACTTCGGCCCGAGAATCTTCGCCAACTTATCCGGCGACGGCGCACCCTGCTGCTGTTGCAGATTCCCCTTGTCGTCCATGTAGAAAATCGCCGGCGTCGCCTGCAACTCCAGCTCTTCCATCAAATGCATGTTGGCCGCAAGTTTTGCCTGAATCGCTAGCGGCACTTCCTTCAGGGCCTTGAGCGAGCTGCCCTTGCCAGCGGCTTCGTGGTCCTGGAGGGCTTTTTCCGGGTCTTTGGCCGCGAGCAGTGCGGCGGATTTCCCCGGACTGTCTTCGCGGATGATGCCCACCATGATGTGGCGCAACTGCACCTTGCCGGCCTTGACCCACGGCCGGGCCTGTTCCCAGAACATGTTGCAGTACGGGCAGTTCGGGTCACTGAACAGGTACACCACCCGCGGCGCATCCTTCTTGCCGTCACCGATCCAGTTGCTTGTTTCGAACTTGGCCCAGACTTCCTTGGCCATCGGTGCGTACACCAGTTTCTGCAATGGCGCGCTGCTCAGGTCATTGCCCTCGGCGTCATACAAGTTGCCCAGCAACACGTGTTTGCCATCCGGGGTCAGGTACAGCGCTATGCCGCGGTTCTGGTATTGCGCGGCATAACCGCGCAAGCCGTCGGGGGCGTCGAACTGGCCGACGATTTTCGCGCCCTTGGCCTCGATCTTCTTGATCGCATCGGGCAATTCTTCGGCCTGCACCGATGGCAGGTGCAGCAGGGCAGCACCGAGGCTCAGGGTCAGCAGGTGGCGGAGGCGGGGCATGGCAATTTCCTTGAAAAGGTGGCGGGTACAGTGTCGAAGTTTTCCAGTGCGCGGGCCAGGCTGGCGTCCGACAACTCGCCCAGATGGCTGTCCAGCAGACGACCTTCGGGGCTGTAGAACAGCGTAGTCGGCAATGCCATGGAACCGACGGCCTGGCTCAGACGCCCGCCGCCGTCGAACAGCACGTTGGACAGGCTCAGGCCCTGGGTTTCCAGGAAGGTCGCGACGCTTTGCATGCTTTCTGCCTGATTGACGAACAGGAACGTCAGGTCCGGCCGGTGTTGCTGGGCGTTTTCCAGCACCGGCATTTCCCGACGGCACGGCGGGCACCAGGTGGCCCAGAGATTGATCACCAACGGGCCGCCCTTGTAGTCGGTCAATTGCACGGTTTCACCGGCGGCGTTGCGCAGGGCGATTTCCGGCAGGCGTGTGCCTTGTTCATAAATCGACAGGGAGAACGTCGCCAACAACCAGAACGCCAGGCCACTGGCCACACCAAAGCCCAATGGTCGGCGCAAACCCGGGCGACGCCAGCCGCGATACAGTGTGGCAAGCAAAACGACAATCACTCCCGGCCAGGCGAGGAAACCGCCATCGCGCAGGTCAATGATCTGCCACGGATCGTTGTGATAGTGCGCCCAATAGGCCGCCACGAAACCGATTCGCGCCGCCAGCATGCCCATTAGAAACAGGCTGAACAGCACCGACTCGGGGTTGTCGCCGCCACGCTTGGCCACCCGCCAGCCAATAAACGTGGCCAGCGCCAGCGCACTGATCAGCAGCAGATGGTTAAGCGCGATGGCAAAGGTGCCGAGGGTGAAGGTCAGCATTAATGGGCGTCTCGGGTGTTGGTCCAGCGTTGCAGGAAAGTAGCGGCATCGACCTCGCCGGTGATGCGCTGGCTGCGACGCTCTTCACCGTCAGCGCCAATCCACAGCAGGCTCGGTGGCCCTGGCACTTTGTAACGGCCGAGCAGTTCGCGGCTGGCGGCATTGTCGGCGGTCACGTCCAGTCGGAGCAAGCGCACGTCGCTCAGGGCTTGCAGGACGTTGGCTTTGCCGAATACCTGCTTTTCCATGACCTTGCACGACACGCACCAGTCGGCGTAGTAGTCCAGCAGCACCCACTGGCCCCGAGCCTGTGCGGCGTCGAGTTCCTGCTGCAGTGCCTGCGGATCCTTGATGGTGGTGAAGGCATCGTGGCCAACAGGCACGGCTGCCACCGCCTGGTTCGAGGCGCGGAAGACCTGCAACGGGTTGAACGGATCGTCACTGCCACCGGCCGCCCCGATCACCAGCAGGCTGCCCCACAAACCGAGCAGCAACGAACTGGCGCCAAACAGGTGCGCGATTCGGCCGAAACCTACCGACTGTTTCCAGGCGCTGTAGGCCGCGATCATCAGCAGCGCACCGCACAGGCCAACCCACAGTGATTCGTCCAGCACCGGGCGCAACATCAGCAACGCGGTGGCAAGGAACAGGAAGCCGAAAATGCCTTTGACCAGGTTCATCCAGGCACCGGGTTTGGGCATGAAGCGATTGCCGACGGTCACCAGCAACAGCAGCGGCACGCCGATACCGATACCCATGGCGAACAGAATCAATGCGCCATGCAACGCGTTACCGCTTTGCGCGATGTAGAGCAAGGCGCCAGCCAGCGGTGCGGTCATGCACGGGCCGACCAGCAGGCCGGACAGGGCGCCCAGCACCCCGGCGCCGATCAGACTGCCGCCGCGCTGATTGCGCGAGACATTTTCCAGACGATCGCGCAGGGCCACCGGCAGTTGCAGTTCGAAGTAGCCGAACATCGGCAGCGCCAGCAGCACGAAAATTGCCGCGAAACTGCCCAGCAGCCAGGGGTTCTGCAGCCAGGCTTGCAGGTTCGCCCCGAGGGAGGCGGCCAGGACACCCATCGCCGCATACACCAGCGCCATGCTGACCACGTAACTGCCGGCCAGGGCGAATCCCCGTTTGGGCGTGGCACCGCTGCCGACGATCAACCCGGCCAGAATCGGCAGCATCGGTAACGAACATGGCGTGAAGGCCAGCAGCAGGCCGAGGCCGAAGAACACCAAAAGGCTCCAGCCCAGCGCCCGTTGTTGCAGGTCGCTGGCCAATGCCTGGTCCGGTGCTTCGTTTGCCGCAACGGTGGCCGCCTTGCCACCCAGATCGACGACCTGCGTCTGCGGCGGATAACACAATCCGGCATCGGCACAACCCTGGTAACTGACCTTGACCGTACCGCTGGCACCGGCCGGGATCTTCAGTTCAAGACCCTGGCGGTAGACCTGCTGTTCACCGAAAAACTCGTCGCTGTGGGCTTCACCTTCCGGCAACGCGGGATGCTGCGCGACAGGCAAACCGTCGAACTTCAATCGTTTCTGGTACAGGTAATAGCCGTCGGTGATCTGCCAATAGAGCTGGGTTTCACCGGATTCCAGGCGTTCAGAAGTAAACGTGAACGCTTTATCAACCGGGAGAAACTCGGGTTTGGTGTCGAACGGATTGGTTCCCGCCTGGGCCAGGCCCGCGATCAAAAGGGTAAAAAGTAGAAACAGACGACGCATGGATAAGCCTTTGCCCTGTGCTATTGAGGTGCACAGTGGCGGGTGGCGATTAACCGATGATTAACCGCCCAGGCCTTGTGGCGGTGGTTCTTGCGGCATAATGTCGGCTTAATCGGTCAACGGCTTAATTGGCTTCATTTCTACGAGGCACCCCATGCACGTACTGGTTTGCGAAGACGATGAGCTGATCGCCAGCGGCATTGTCGCCGGCCTGACCGCCCAGGGCCTGACCGTGGAACACGTCGCCACGGCGTCCGCCGCCCGGGCGATGCTCAAGGTCGCGGAGTTCGACGTCATGGTGCTCGACCTTGGCCTGCCGGACGAAGATGGCCTCAAGCTGCTGCAACAGTTGCGCCATCAAGGCCTGGAGTTGCCGGTTTTGATTCTCACCGCGCGTGATTCGGTCACCGACCGCGTCGATGGCCTGCAAGCCGGGGCCGATGATTACCTGCTCAAGCCGTTCGACCTGCGTGAACTGGCTGCACGCTTGCACACGCTGTTGCGGCGGGTGGCGGGCCGCAGCGTCAATCTGATCGAACACGGCGCCCTGACCTACGACCCAAGTAGCCGCGAAACCACGCTCGCTGGGCAGCCGGTGGACCTGTCGCGCCGCGAGCAGTCGCTGCTGCAAGCCTTGTTGCACAACCGTGGGCGGGTGCTGTCCACCGAGCAGCTCAAGGACAGCGTCTACGGTTTTAACGACGAGCTGGAAAGCAACGCCCTCAACGTCCATATCCATCACCTGCGGCGCAAACTCGGCAATGGCATTGTCGAGACCGTGCGCGGCCTGGGCTATCGCCTGGGGCCGGCTGATGGCGGAGAAGAATCGAAGTGATGAGTCTGCGTTTGCGCCTGAGCCTGACGCTCGGCGCCGCGTTTGCGTTGATCTGGGCCCTGGCCGCGGCCTGGATGCTCAGCGATTTGCGCAATCAGATGATGTTTTCCCTCGACCAGCGCCTGGTGGCGTCGGCACGCATGGTCGTCGGCCTGATGGAGCAACTGCCGCCTGTGCCGGGCAAGGGCGAGGGCACCCACTTCAGCGCCGAACAACTGAAGATTCCGGGTGGTATGGCGTGCCAGGTCAGCTCGCTGCGCGGTGAAATCCTGGCCCGCAGTCACACCGATCCGCAACAGGCCCTGGAGGCCGAAAAACTGGGTTTTCACGATCAGATGATCGACGGTGCGCCGTGGCGCAGTTTCACATTGGCCCGGGGCGATCTGCGTATCACCACCGCCGACCGGCAGATCGAGCGTGAAGCCTTGAGCATGTCGATCCTGCTGGCCGCTTCAGTACCGGTCGGCGTGGCCTTGCTCGGGTGCCTGTGCCTGCTATGGTTGGGCATCGGCCAGGGGCTGGCGCCGCTCAACCGCATGCGCGACGCCTTGATGCGCCGTAGCGCCGACTCCCTCGAACCCTTGCAGATCCAGCCATTGCCCAGCGAGCTGCAACCCTTGCTGGACACCCAGAACCAGTTGCTCCAGCGCATCGGCAAGACCATCGAGCGCGAACGTCGCCTGACCGGGGACGCGGCCCACGAACTGCGCAGCCCGCTGACTGCGATCAAGACCCACCTGCAAGTGGCGCGGATGACCGACGGCAACGCTCGGGATCAGTCCCTGGCCCGGGCCGAAGAGGGGGCGGACCGCATGCACCGGACCCTGGAGCAATTGCTGTTGCTGGCGCGCGTCGAGGGCAGTCTGTCGTTTGACGACGGTGTGCAATGCAACGCCGAACAAGTGGCGAAACTGGCGATCCAGGACGCGGCGAGCGGCGATCGTCAACGCATCAGGTTTCAGGTGCCGGGCAAGGTCTCCGCTGCGCCTGTACAAATGCCCGCCGTGCTGTCGATTGCTGCGCTGCGCAACTTGCTTGACAACGCGCTGCGTCATACCCCCGCCGACAAAGCGGTGGAGTTGAGCCTGGAAACCACCGGCAATCGCGTGCAGTTCGTGGTGCGCGACCATGGGCCGGGGATTGCCGAAGAGGATTTGCAGCACCTGACGCAGCGCTTCTGGCGCAACGGACAGAGCACAGGTTGTGGTCTGGGCCTGGCGATTGTCCAGGCCATCGTCCAGCGTTGCGGCTGCACCTTGCATTTCGATAGCCGGCCGGACGGCTTGCGGGTTGAGCTGACGATGCCACTGCAATCCACCTGACAAACACCACATACCACTGTAGGAGCGAGCTCGCTCGCGATGGTCGATAACGATAACGCGTGCTTTCTGAATGCACGCGGTGTTCTTGAGTCCATCGCGAGCAGAGTTCGCTCCTGCAAAGGTTTGCGTATTACCGCCTAAATCCCTCAAGCGCTGATGCGTTTCCAGAACAGGAAAACCTTTTTGAGGGGTCGAGAGATGTCAGTCGCTACCAGCCTTATCCAAGATCAGCCGGCGACGTCCGCCGAGACGCTTTATCAATTCAATGAGTCGCCGCTACTGGCTCGTCAGAACCGGCAGGAATCCAATGCCCGCAGCTATCCGCGACGCATTCCCCTGGCACTCAAGCGCGCCAGGGGCATTTACGTCGAAGACGTCGAAGGCCGCACGTTCATAGACTGCCTGGCTGGTGCCGGGACCCTGGCCCTGGGGCACAACCACCCGGTGGTGATCGAAGCCATTCAACAAGTGCTGACCGATGAACTGCCATTGCACACCCTGGACCTGACCACACCGGTCAAGGACCGGTTCGTCCAGGATCTGTTCAGTCTGCTGCCGCCAGCCCTGGCCGCTGAAGCGAAGATCCAGTTCTGTGGTCCCACGGGCACCGACGCCGTGGAGGCCGCACTGAAACTGGTGCGTACCGCCACCGGTCGTAGCACCGTGATCTCGTTCCAGGGTGGCTATCACGGCATGAGTCAGGGCGCGTTGAGCCTGATGGGCAGCCTGGGGCCGAAAAAGCCCCTGGGCGCCTTGCTCGGCAGCGGCGTGCAGTTCATGCCATACCCTTACGATTACCGCTGCCCGTTCGGGCTCGGCGGTGCTGCAGGAGTCAAAGCCAACCTGAGTTACCTGGAAAACCTGCTCAACGATCCCGAGGCCGGCGTGCAATTGCCAGCGGCGGTGATCGTGGAAGTGGTGCAGGGCGAGGGCGGGGTGATCCCGGCGGATCTGGACTGGTTGCGTGGGGTGCGGCGGATCACCGAACAGGCGGGTGTCGCGCTGATCGTCGATGAAATCCAGAGCGGTTTCGCCCGCACCGGCAAGATGTTCGCCTTCGAGCATGCCGGGATCATTCCCGATGTCGTGGTGATGTCCAAGGCCATCGGCGGCAGCCTGCCGCTGGCGGTGGTGGTCTACCGCGACTGGCTCGACACCTGGCTGCCGGGCGCCCATGCGGGGACGTTCCGTGGCAATCAGATGGCCATGGCCGCCGGTTCTGCGGTGATGCGTTATCTGGTCGAAAACAAAGTCTGCGAGCATGCCGCCGCGATGGGCGAGCGCCTGGCCGAGCACCTGCGCATCCTGCAACGGGACTTCCCGCAACTGGGTGATGTTCGTGGGCGTGGCTTGATGCTCGGTGTCGAACTGGTCGACCCGACGGGTGCGCTGGATGCCCAAGGTCATCCGCCGACCTTCGCCCGCCTGGCACCACTGGTGCAGCGCGAATGCCTCAAGCGTGGCTTGATCCTGGAGCTCGGCGGCCGCCATGGCGCGGTGGTGCGCTTCCTGCCGCCACTGGTGATCACCGCTGCGGAAATCGATCGCGTGGCCGGGATTTTCGGCCGGGCCCTGGCCGCCGCCAGTCTTTAAATTTTCCGCCCAGCGGATCGTTCCTTCTACATAACGGCTGCGCACACAGCACAGCCCGCCCGAAAACGATGGAGAGACACCATGACGTCAGTATTCGACCGCGAGGACATCCTCTTTCAGGTCGTGGTCAACCACGAAGAGCAATACTCGATCTGGCCTGACTACAAAGCCGTGCCACCAGGCTGGCGCACCGTGGGCAAAAGCGGGCTGAAGAAGGAGTGCCTGGCCTACATCGAAGAAACCTGGACCGACATGCGCCCGTTGAGCCTGCGACAGAAGATGGACGAGCAGGCGGCAGTGGCGCACTGATCCGTCATGAAAAAAGAAGCCCGCTGGACTGGTGACAGTCAGCGGGCTTTTTCAGGTCTGGAGTTTGTGCACAGAAAGTTTTGTGCGACGCAGAACCTGTAGGAGCTGGCTTGCCAGCGATGGACGTTAACGATGACGAGTACTTAATGGATGAACGCGGTGCCTATGAGTTCATCGCTGGCAAGCCAGCTCCTACAGGATTACGCGCCGTTCAGCCCCTTGATGAGCAGATCCACATTCCCCTCCAGCTCCGCCACCGGGTCCTCGGCATCGGTGCTCAACACCACCAACCGGCTACCCGACCCGGTAATCACCGCTTTCAGCGCATCCGACGGCTGCCGGTGATGCAGCACCACCGCCACGCCATTGTCCTTGAGCGTTGTGCCCAATTGCTTGAGCGCTTCAGGTGTCCACTCGGCATCGGGGCGTGCGTCCTGGCCGATCAATTCCAGATTGAGACTGCCGGTCAGGTAGCTGAAGTGATCGCTGAGGCTCATCACACTGAGGTTGTCTGCATTGGCCAGCCGCGCTTCGCTGTCGGCGCTGAGCTTGAGCAAACGCTGCTTGAGTGCTGCCAGGTTGGCGTCGATTTTCGGCTTGGCCCCGGGGGTCAGGCGTACCAGGTCCGCGGCCATCACATCGGCCATGCGCCCCATGTTATTGCTGGAGAGCCACGGCTGACTGTTCAGCCCGTCGACCTTGTTGTCGGGCTGCACGGCAATGCCGGGCAGGGCGCCATCCACCGGGCGGGCGGCATCGACTTCGACAATACGGATATTGCTGCGCCGGGAGATCGGGTACAGGGGGTCATCCGGCCACAGTGAGCGCAGGTCGATCACCGCGTCGGCATCGTTCGCCAGCTTGGCCAGCGCTGGGGCGCCACGCCTGGTGAAGTAGGCGGTCTGGCGGCTGCCGGGCAGGTTGGCCGGGGCTGCGCGTTCGAGGCTGACATCGGTGCCTTTGAGCAAGACTTCACCCAGCCCATAGGTAATCGGCAAGGAGGCCAGCACCCGCAGTGGTTTACCGTTGTCGGCGGCGATGGCCGTTGTTGCCAGGCCACACAGGGCAACGGCGAGGGTCAGTTGGCGCAGTGAAAAAATCATTTATCCAAGGTTTCCTTTCAGGCTGGGGACGACGCCGCGCGCAAGGGCGGCCAGAGCGAAGGCAATACCGGCCACGAGGATGATCGCGGCGCCGGACGGAATTGGCAGGTCGAAGACTATCGGCGCGAGAATCCCGCACAGCGTGCTGACGGTGGCGATCAGCACCGAACACCAGAAAAATCCCTTCAGCGATTGACTGAGCAAGCGTGCCGCTGCCGCCGGAATCACCAGCAGGGCACCGACCAGAATCGCACCGATGACCTTCACGGCGGCGACGGTGATCAGCGTCACCAGAATCACGAACAGATAATCCAGGACCTTCACCGCCACCCCGCGCACCGCTGCCAGTTGCGGATTGAAACTGGCGAGCATGATGCGGTTGTACAAAGGCAATGCCAGGGCCATTACCAACGATCCGACGATGGTCAGCACCAGCAGGTCGTTACCGTTGACCGTCAGTACCGAGCCGAACAGCACGTTTTCCAGGATGTGCACGTTGATCTTGCCTGCCAGAATCAACAGCAGGCTCGCGCCCAGGGCCAGCGACACCGAGAGAAACACGCCGATCAAGGTATCCGGCGCCAGGCCGGTGCGGTTGCGCAGGTAGTTGAGCAGGATGCCGAACAGCAGGCAGTAGCCGAACAGACTGCCGTAGGGCCCGGTGTAGGGTTCGCCGAGCAGGATGCCGATGGCCACGCCGGTCAGGGCGGCATGGCCGACGGCTTCGGAGAAAAACGCGAAGCGCTTGACCACCACCAGTGTGCCCAGACCTCCCAGCACCGGGCCGATCAGCAGTCCGGCGATCAATGCGTTGACCACGAACCCATAGGCTAGCGCTTCGGGCAGATAACCCGACGACGCCCAGCCCTGGACCATCAGGCGAAAAGCTTCGTAACTCATCAGGCAAGGCTCCGGGGATGGGTCGAGAACAGCGTCAACAGACGCTCTGGTGTCAGCGCTTGTTGTGGCGTGGCGTCGAACAGCACCCGGCGATTGAGCCCAGTGACGTGATCGGCCAGGCGCCCGACCGCTTCCAGATCGTGCTCGATCCACAGCACGGTGATGCCCGCCGCTCGCCAGTCGCCAAGCAAGCGCTCGAACACCTGAATGCCGGCCTCATCGAGGGCGGACATCGGCTCATCGAGCACCAGCAATTGCGGCGGCGGAATCAGCCCCTGGGCCAGCAACACCCGTTGCCGTTCGCCGCCGGACAGCGCGCCCATGCGGCGCTTGCGCTTGTCCTGCATGCCCACCCGTTCAAGGGCCTCGCCAATCGCCGCCGCGTAATGCTTGCTCAAACCGAGAAACGCCGGGCGGCGCTGGCACATGGCGGCCATGAAGTCGTCAACGGTCATCGGCAAGCCCCGGTCGAACTCCAGCGCCTGTGGTACATAACCGATGGTGCCGGGCTCAAGCGGCCATTGCAGGCTCAAGCGGCCCTGGTGGGGCATTTGCCCGAGCAGGGTCTTGATCAGCGAACTCTTGCCGCCGCCGTTGGGGCCGACCAGTGCGTGCACGCTGCCGGGGCGGACTTGAAACGTCACATTGTCGAGGATCGTCGTGCGCCCGAGCGTCAGGCTGACCTCTGCAAAGTCCAGCGTCGGGCCGGGAACCTGTAGGAGCGAGCTTGCTCGCGAAAGCGGTGTGTCATTTGACGATGATGTTGACTGACTGGGCGCCTTCGCGAGCAAGCTCGCTCCTACAGAGTGTTCGGCGTTCTGGATGATGAACGTTTCTTTCGATGTCATGCGCCCGACTCCTGAATCGCCCGCACCACGGTGTCGAGGTTGCCGGTCATTTCTTTTTCGTACTTGTCGGCAGCGTATTCGCCGTAGGAAATATGCGACAGCGGATACAACTTCACGCCGGATTCGCGCTGGATGGTGTCGACGTAAGTGGAGGGAAAGTCCATCTCCGAGAAGATCACCTTCACATCCAGTTCACGCAGTTGATCGATGGTTTTTTTCAGCTGGCTCGGGCTCGGCTCGATGCCGTGGGCCGGTTCGACCACGGCTGTCACTTCCAGGCCGAACTCACGCAGCAGGTAGTCGTAGGCCGCGTGCACCGTGGCCACCCGCAGTTCGGCGTTCGGCGCCTGGGTCAGTTTGGCCAGGGCGTTGGCGCGCATCTTGCGCAGGCGCTTGCCGTAGACGCGGGCGTTCTCGGTATAGGATTTGGCGTTGGCCGGGTCGAGCTTGCCCAGCTCGCGGGCGATGTTGTTGACCTGGGCAATCGAGGCGCTGATCGACAGGAAGGTGTGGGGATTCACCACTTTGCCGGCACCGCGTGCGGCAATGCCGGTGGCGGCCAGCAGCGGCACGTTTTCGTTGGCTTCGATCACCGGGACGTTCGGGGTTTCGCTGGCGGCGATCATGCGGTCGGCGAAATCATCATGGCCGACGCCGTTGAGCACGATTACGTCCAGCCCGCTGATGCGCTTGATGTCTTCGGCGCGGGGTTCGTAGGCATGCGGGTTGAAACCGGCCGGAATCAGCGGCACAACGTCAGCCTTGTCGCCGACGATGTTCGCCACATAGCTGTAATAAGGGTGCAGGGTGATGCCGATGCGCAGGCGCTTGGCCTCATCGGCACTGGCCAGTGATGGCAGCAGGCAAGCCAGCAGGCCCGTCAGCAGCAGGCGCAGGAAAGAGCGTTGAATTGAAATTGGCATGGGAAAGCAGTCTTCTCTCGGGTGAAGGCGAGGGTTCAGTGCCGGTGCTGGCGGGTCACGCCGGCATCGAATTGCGCGACGACCTGCTGCCAGCCGGCGCTTTCGAGCGCGGTGTCGCTGAAGTCGGCCGGAGCCGTGAGCCTGTTGTCGCGGTTGAGCCAGATGTCCGGTGCGCCATCGTCGGTTGCGCTCAGGCGCAGCAGAAAAGAACCGGCGACTGTCGGCGCCCGGCTCTGGCCGAAGTAAGCCCTGTTATCCAGTATTTTCCAGACATGGTTGCCCCGGCTGACGGCGCTGGCATCCTGGGCAAACGGGGCAAAACCTTCCTCAGCGAGGGCCTCGGGAGTCGGCAGCGTTTGCTGTTCCTGGCGCAGCAAATGGATCTCGTCCAGCGTCACCCGCAAATCGGCGTAGATGCCTTGCTCGGAAGCACTGAGGTCACGGCGCGCATCCAGTTGATGGCTGCCGACGCTGTTCACCGCATGGGTTTCACCACGCCAGAACACGACCGAGCCGGCTATGGCCAAAATAATCAGGCACAGCAGCAGAACGTAGAGGGTTTCGTGACCGGCCCCGGCCGGGCGCACGAATTGGGTCGTTGGAGTGCTCATGGCGCCTCGATATCCGCTTGGTCAATTTCCACGACGTGGCCGGGGCCGGCATCGAACAGCACATAGAACTCGGCACCGGGCTTCTTGAAAGTCAGGGTCGAGTCGGCGCCAAGCTTGCCCGGCACCAGAATGGTTTCGTCGTAGCCGATCACATCGAGGGTCACTCCCGGCGCGCCGCTGCCGTCGGAAAAACCGCCGGTGCACTTGATCTGTTCGGCGTCGATGGCCTTGCATTCACACATCGGGTTGTGGGCCAGGGCGCTGGCGCTGAAGCCGGCGCAGAGCCCCAGCAACAGGGCGTTGAGTGAGCGAAAAGGGGTGATCATGGTTTGCCTCCTTGTTTGTTCAGCCAGGCGATGGTGGCGGGGGAGGCCTGGCTCAAAGGAATGGACGCCTGATGCATGGCGCCGTCCCAGCCTTCCATGGTGATCCACAGTTCGGCGTCGGCCGTGGTCTTTTCCGGGACGGGCAATGACGCGCCCATGCGGTACGGCGCGCCGAAGAAAATCACCCCGGCTGCGCGCAGGCTGCGGGGCTTGCCAATGCGCAGGTACGTGGCCTTGACCCGCCCGATACAGGCATCGCACAGCGCTGCGTTGAAGCCCTTCATGTAGCCGGCCGGGCCATCGAGCATGGGCGCGGCGTTGCGCAACTCCGCCAGGCGCAGGCTCCATGGGCCGACCTGAACTTCACCGACTTCCCGTTCGCCAAGACCACTGTCGCCACGCATCAGCGCCTCGTCGGCGAAATACTTGGGCATGAAACCGAGTGGAATCAGCAGCAACAGGACGTTCAGGTGAAAGCGCCATTTGTGCCAGAACAGGGTCAGGCGCGAGGGTTGTGCGATCGCAGTGACTTTGCTCACAGGTCGGCCTCCGACGTTTCGTTGCGGGTGGCCGGTTGCGCCGTGGTGCCGCGGTGCTTCCTGTTGCTGCGCTTGAAGGCATTGGCCGTGGCCAGTGCCGTGCGCTTGGTCCAGATCAGCAAACCGCTGAGCACCATCATGCTCAGCAGCAAGCCGAAGAACGCCCAGATCAACTTGATCCACAAGCCACCGAAGTCGCCGGTGTGCAGGGGGCGCATGGACTCGGTGACGAACTCCAGGGTCGAGCGGTCAGAAATCAGGCGCGAGGCGGCGACTTCGCCGTTGTACGGATTGAGGGTAGCGGTCTGGAACATCAGCGGATACCAACCTCGTCCCCCGACATCCAGATGGCTGTAGGCATTGCCTGGCAGGCTAACGAAACTGGCCTCCAGCCCGGAGATTTTCTGCGTGGCGATTTCAATCGCGCGATCAAGGTCGATGCGCGGCGGGGGCGAGCCATCGGGCGACAGCGGCACCGCTTCGCGGGACATGGCCGGGATGATCTTTTCCGTGGAAATGGAAATCTGATTATCGGACAGCAATGCCTGGATCAGGAACCAGGTGCCGGTGACGGAAATCACCGCGATGAACCAGATCGACCAGATACCGCTCAAGCGATGAAAGTCGCCCCAGAAAATCCGCGCACCGTGGCGAACGCGCAGGGTCGGGCGGAAAAAGCCTTTCCAGAAACGTTTGTAGACCACCAGCCCGGTGACCAGCGACGCCAGCAGCGGCAGACCGAGAAACGACACCAGGTACCAGCCCCAGCTATAGCCATTGGTAAAAGGCACCAGCCACCAGCCGTGCAGCGCCCGGGTGAAGGCGCGGAAGTTGAATTCCGGCGCGACTCCCTGGATTAAACCGCTGTACGGATTGACATAAATCACCACCGAGCGCCCGTCGGGGTAGCTGACTTCGACATCCAGGGCGAAGTGCGACTCGTCGGGGCGGCTGATGCTCTGCACCACGGTCTGCGGTTCAACCCGGTTGATGGCTTCGATGACCTGCTGATAGCTGAGCAGTGGTGCATCGTCCGAGGGCTGGCTGGCACGCATTGGCGGATTGGCCAGCCAGACGATTTCCTGGCTGAGCACCGCCAGGGTGCCGGTCACGCAGACGATCAGCACGAAAAACCAGATTGGCAGCGCCAGCCAGCTATGGACCAGGAACCAGATTTTTGAACGGGACTTCTTTGACATGTTGGAGGTCTTGCCTGGATGAGAGGCAGCTCGGCTGCGGGCTTCGCAGGGATGAGCGCCCTGAAGGTCCAGTCGTGGCTTTTGCCTACGCGAAAGGACTGCATCTAGGTAGGACGGATGAGCAGGGGAAATCCCGAAAGGGGAAATGAAAGAAAATGTTTCGCGAGAGGCAGAGAGGCAGAGAGGCAGAGAGGCAGAGAGGCAGGGCAACCTGCGCAGGGTTTACATTCACTGGAGATCAAACGGTGGGAGCGGGCTTGCTCGCGAAGGCGCAGTGTCAGTCGACATCGCTATTGGATGCGCCGGCCTCATCGCGGGCAAGCCCGCTCCCACAGGGGCCTTCAGTGGCCACAAGTCCCGCGTAAGATCGGGGACCCAATGTGGGAGCGAGCCTGCTCGCGAAGAGGCCCGCTCAAACCTGAAGATTTCAACCCTGAGCAAACATCTCCTTCGCCCGTTGCTCGATCTGTTCCTGGGTCAGGTCTTCCTTGCGCGTGGCCAGGAACCACAGGTGCCCATAGGGATCCTTCAAGGTGCCTGAGCGGTCGCCGTAGAATTGATCCTTGACCTCCGATACCACGGTCGCGCCGGCATCGATGGCCTGTTTGTAGGACTTGTCGACATCTGTCACGTACAAATGCAAACCCACGGACGGCGAATTATCCGGATTGCTCAGTGGCCCTTGATCGCACGGTGTGCCCAGCATGATCGGACAATCGCCGATGCGCAGTTCGGCGTGACCGACACCGCCATCGGGCATGTTCAGGCGCATGACTTCAATGGCGCCGAAGGCTTTCTTGTAGAAGGCGATGGCTTCGGCGGCCTTGTTGATGCCCAGATAGGGGGTGATGCTGTGATACCCCTCTGGAATGGGTTTGACGCTCATGATGGATCTCCCTGTTCTTGTTGTCTGAATGGAAAGTGCTTGTGCCATTACATGGCCGAATAAATATAGGCCAGCCGCTTTCACCTCACCGAGCGCCCGACGAGCAGCAATGTCACATAAGTGCCATCAGGCCGGCTCCAACCAGTGCGCTCCCGGCCCGCGTTCTCCCAGCACATCGCCTGCGTTGCAGTCTGGTGGGCCAGTACTGATCAGGACAATGATCGCCATTTCCTGATAGCCACTATTGAAAGCGTTGATTTCTGCTGCCCGGGAGGCGCGGGTAGCCTGTGTTCATTGCCTCGAACCCAGTCGCCAGGACGCCAGAAATGAAACCGATGATCGCCACTTTGCTGATGCTCGCCGTCTCCGTACTCGCCGGATGTGCCAGTCATGTTTCCCCGGAGCTTCGCCCTTACACGGCTGAAGAAACCAGGGAATTGGCGCTGGAAGCGCTGAACCGCCGCGGGTTGTCCTTCGACGAGTACCACGCGAAAAAAGCCGAACTGCTCGGCCAGCCGAAAAAGTCGTTCGGCTTCGACAACCAGGGTGAAATGAACGCCGGGCGATCTGTACAGCTTCACGGTCGTCCAAGCTGAGGCGAAACTGTACTGGTCCAAGTTTCGCGTAACTGTCCATGGGTTTCGCCCAAGGTGTGCGATAGGGTCAACACCTGACCGACCCTGACGGACTACCCCCCATGACGCTCTCACTCGACCTGTTGCTGGGCTTCGCCCTGTTCGCCCTCGTCACCTCGATCACACCTGGCCCGAACAACACCATGTTGCTGGCATCCGGGGTGAACTTCGGCTTCAACCGCACGATTCCGCACATGCTCGGCATCACTTGTGGCTTCTTCGTACTGGTGGTGGCGGTCGGTTTCGGCCTGGGCGCGGTGTTCCAGACTTACCCTTTGCTCTACACCGTGCTGCGCTATGTGGGGGCGGCGTATTTGCTGTACCTGGCGTGGAAAATCGCCCATTCCGGGCCGATGTCGGAGAGCCAGCAGGGCGAGGCGAAACCGATCAGTTATCTGGGCGCCGCCGCATTCCAGTGGGTCAATCCCAAGGCCTGGATCATGGCCATTGGTGCCATCAGCACCTACACGCCGATGCAGGGTTACTTCACCAATGTGATCGTGATTGCGGCCGTTTTTGCCATCATCAACCTGCCGAGCGTCGGTGTCTGGGCCGCTTGCGGCACGCTGTTGCGCAACGTTCTGAAGGATCGCCGCTGGCTGCGCCTGTTCAATTGGGGCATGGCCGCGCTGCTCGTGGGTTCGCTGTATCCGCTGATGCTCGAAAGCTTTAGCTGACGCATTGCTTCAACCGGTTGCCCGATGCCTGTTAAGCTGACTTTTCAGGAGCGTTCCTACGCACTATTAAATGAAGTAGTCCTTCTTTAACGGCATCCGATCAGGTATTGGTAACGTTCTGAAAACAGCGCGCAGCTCACAAGGCTGCGCTTTGCCGTTTACAGTCACGAGCTTCCTGATCCCGGAACACGCTCTGCGAGTCTTTTATGAATAAACGTCCGTTGTATTTCGATTACGCCGCCACCACGCCGGTGGATGAGCGGGTCATCAAGGTGATGGTCGAGTGTCTGGGTTTTTCCGGCAATTTCGGCAACCCTGCTTCAAGCTCCCACGCCTTCGGCCAACAGGCCCGGCAATCGGTCGAACTGGCGCGACGCCAGGTCGCCGAACTGATCGGCGCGACGCCCGAGCAGATCGTCTGGACTTCAGGTGCTACCGAATCCAACAACCTCGCGCTCAAGGGCGTGACTCAGGCCCGTGGCGCTGGCGGCGGCCATATCATCACCAGCCAGATCGAACACAAGGCCATTCTCGATACCGCCAGACAACTGCAGGATGCCGGTGTGGCCGTGACGTATCTGGTGCCGGACGCCGATGGCCTGATCACCGCGCAAGCGGTCAGCGAAGCCATGCGCGAGGACACCTTTCTGGTGTCGCTGATGCTGGTCAACAACGAACTGGGTACGCTCAACGATATTCCCGCCATCGGCCAGGTGGTGCGTGACCGCGGAGCGTTGTTCCATGTCGACGCCGCACAGGGCGCGGGCAAAGTGGCGATCGACCTCGCGCAGTGGCCGGTGGACCTGATGTCGTTTTCCGCGCACAAGCTCTATGGCCCCAAAGGCATCGGTGCGTTGTACGTCGGTCCGCGTGCACACCAACGATTGCAGGCGCAGATCCATGGCGGCGGGCATGAGGGCGGGTTGCGTTCCGGCACCCTGGCGACCCATCAGATTGTGGCCATGGGTTCGGCATTCGCTCTGGCGGCAGCGTCCTTCGATGAAGAGAAAGCCATCATCGTGCGTTTGCGTGAGCGCTTGCTCGAGCAATTGCACAGTATTCCCGGCGTGCGGCTCAACGGCAGCCCGACCCAACGCATCCCCCATACCCTGAGCCTGACCTTCAGTGAAGGCGAGTTCAACCCGGTAGCGTTGCAGGCCTCGATCGCGTTTTCCGCGACCTCGGCCTGCAATTCCGCGAGCAATACCCCATCCCATGTGCTGCTGGCCCTGGGGCATGACGCCCGCTCGGCCAGTCGCACCATCCGCTTGAGCCTCGGGCGTTTCACCACCGAGCAGGATATCGACCAGGCGGTTCAACTGATCAAGGCAGCCTGCGCCAGTGCTCCGGCATTCTGGCAATAGGGCGACGAAGCGCCGACGTTGATCGGCACTCAACAATAATGATGAAGTGGTTAGCAGGAGACACGATGAATACGCAGCTTTCGATCAATGGATCTGTGCCCCAGCGCCTGGCGCAAACCCGTGAACTGATGAGCCGGGAGGGCATTCACGCCTTGCTGGTGCCGTCGGCCGACCCGCACCTGTCCGAATACCTGCCGGGTTACTGGCAGGGGCGTCAGTGGTTGTCGGGTTTCCATGGTTCGGTCGGCACCTTGATCGTGACCCCGGATTTTGCCGGCGTCTGGGCCGACAGCCGTTATTGGGAACAGGCGACCAAGGAACTCAAGGGCAGCGGTATTGATCTGGTCAAGCTGCAACCGGGTCAGCCCGGGCCATTGGAATGGCTGGCCGAGCAAACCCCCGAAGGTGGCGTGGTCGCGGTCGATGGCGCGGTCATGGCCGTGGCTTCGGCACGGACCCTGGGCGGTAAACTTGAGGAGCGTGGTGCCCGTCTGCGCACCGACATCGACCTGTTGAGCGGAGTCTGGAGCGACCGTCCAAGCCTGCCGGACGAACCGATCTATCAGCACTTGCCACCACAGGCGACCGTCGGCCGTGGCGAAAAACTCGCCAAACTGCGTGAAACCCTTCAGGCGCGGGGTGCCGACTGGCATTTTATCGCCACCCTCGATGACATCGCCTGGCTGTTCAACCTGCGTGGCGGCGACGTGTCGTTCAACCCGGTGTTTGTTTCTTTCGCCTTGATCAATCAGCAACAGGCCACGCTGTTTGTCGCCTTGAGCAAAGTCAGCGCCGAGTTGCGTGCAATCCTCGAACAGGACGGGGTGACCTTGCGCGATTACAGCGAAGTCGCTGCCGCACTGCGCGCCGTGCCGAGCGGCGCGAGCTTGCAAGTCGACCCTGCGCGGGTCACGGCGGGGTTGCTGGACAATCTCGACAGCGGGGTGAAACTGATCGAAGGCCTGAACCCGACGACCCTGGCCAAATCGCAAAAAAGCCTGGCCGATGCCGAGCACATCCGTCAGGCCATGGAACAGGACGGTGCAGCGCTGTGCGAATTCTTCGCCTGGCTGGACTCGGCGCTGGGCCGCGAGCGCATCACCGAACTGACCATCGACGAAAAACTCACCGCCGCTCGTGAGCGCCGTCCGGATTATGTGTCGCTGAGTTTCAACACCATCGCCGCGTTCAACGCCAATGGCGCGATGCCGCACTACCACGCTACCGAAGAAGAACATGCGGTAATCGAAGGGGACGGTCTGCTGTTGATCGACTCCGGCGGCCAGTACCTGGGCGGCACCACCGACATCACGCGGATGGTTGCGGTGGGCACCCCGACCGATGAGCAAAAACGCGATTGCACTCGCGTGCTCAAGGGCGTGATTGCCTTGTCCCGCGCGCAGTTCCCCAAAGGCATCCTGTCGCCACTGCTCGATGCTATCGCCCGTGCGCCCATCTGGGCGGAAAGTGTCGACTACGGTCACGGCACCGGTCATGGCGTCGGTTACTTCCTGAACGTCCACGAAGGTCCGCAAGTCATCGCCTATCAAGCCGCACCTGCACCGCAAACCGCGATGCAACCCGGCATGATCACCTCCATTGAGCCGGGCACCTATCGTCCGGGTCGTTGGGGTGTGCGCATTGAAAACCTGGCGATGAACCGTGAGGCGGGCAAAAGCGAATTCGGCGAGTTCCTGAAGTTCGAAACATTGACCCTGTGCCCGATCGACACGCGTTGCCTGGAGGTATCGCTGTTGTCCGAGGAGGAGAAGCAGTGGTTCAACGCTTACCACGCCGAAGTGCGCGAACGCTTGAGCCCGTTGGTCGAGGGTGCCGCACTCGAGTGGCTGAATACCCGCACCGCCGCTGTTTGATCGGGTGCTGCTATTTGTTTCGATACAGCTCAGGCGCTTTTCCAGCGCCTGAGCTGTATGGTCGACAAAGGGGCGGTTTGCGGTCGAGATTCAACTCAAGGCTTCGAGCACGAAATCCAGTCGATCCTGGCCGAAGTACAGCTGGTTGTCGACAAACATGCTTGGGGCTCCGAATACGCCTCGCTTTACGGCTTTTTCGGTGTTGTCCTTGAGCAGGGCTTTGACTTCTTCATCGGCGGTCAGGGCCAGGACCTCTTGTGGGTCGAAGCCGTTTTCGCTGAGCACTGCTGCGACGGTTGCCGGTTCATCCAGGCTGCGACCGTCGACCCAAATGGCCTTGAACAGGCAATCGATGAAGGCGGCAAAGCGCTCAGGGTGGCGCAACTGCATGCCTGTTACAGCACGCATGAGCATCAAGGTGTTGATCGGGAAGTGAGGATTGAATTTCAGAGGCACGCCATAGCGCTTGGCGTATCGGTCCAGATCCTGAAACATGTAACGGCCCTTGGCCGGTACCGTCACCGGAGAGGCGTTGCCAGTGGCTTTGAACACTCCGCCCAGCAACAGCGGAATGTAGATCAACCGGGTGTCGGTCTGTGCGCAGATCTTCGGTAGCTGGGTGTAGGCCAGATAGGTGGCGGGGCTGCCGAGGTCGAAGTAGAACTCCACGGTTTTGCTCATGTTCAAGGCTCTCGTCTTATTGTTGTGTCGCAGAAGTTACCAGCGTTCGCTCCAGGGGCGAAGATCCAGCTCGAAGGTCCAGGCATCGCGTGGCTGGCTGTGCAGGTACCAGTAATTTTCGGCGATATGCTCGGGATTGAGGATGCCATCCTGATCCTTGGTGGCGTATTTTTCGGGGAAACTTTCACGAATGAAGTCGGTATCGATGGCGCCGTCGACGACGATATGGGCAACGTGAATATTCATTGGCCCTAGCTCACGGGCCATGCTTTGCGCCAGTGCACGAATGCCGTGCTTGGCTCCCGCAAATGCGGCGAATCCGGCAGCGCCACGCATGCCTGCGGTGGCTCCGGTGAACAGGATCGTGCCCCGCTGGCGCCTGGCCATGCGCTTGGCGACTTCACGGGCGTTGAGGAAACCGGAAAAACAGGCCATTTCCCAGATCTTGAAATACTTGCGGGCGGTTTCTTCGAGAATGCTGCACGGCACGTTGGCGCCGATGTTGAAGACAAATGCTTCGATGGGGCCGACCTGGTTTTCGATCTGTTCGACCAGGTCGATCACGTCTTCCTCCTTGCGTGCATCGCAGGCAAAACCGTGGGCCTCGCCGCCATCAGCCTTGATGGCATCCACCAGTGGCTGGAGTTTGTCCGCACTGCGGCGAGTGACGCAGGCGACAAAACCCTCCTGGGCAAAACGCTTGGCAATGGCGCCGCCCGTGGCATCACCTGCACCGACGACCAGTACGACCTTCTTGTTATTCATGGGTGGATCCCCTATTGGTAAACGATCGTTAACTGAACGAACGTTATGCTACGATTCGACAGGCGTCAAGGTGAGCGATCTAGGGAGAAGGGCAATGCGTTATTCGGCCAGTCACAAGCTGGAAACCAGGCAACGGCTGCTGGAAAGCAGTGCTGTATCGGCCAAGAAGTCCGGATTCTCAACGGTGGGCGTGGACGGCCTGATGAAAGCGATTGGCTTGAGTGGCGGCGCCTTTTACAGCCACTTCTCGTCGAAAGACGAGTTGTTCGCAACCATTGTCGAACGTGAGCTGGGGCAAAGTCTGGCGCGACTGGGGGAAGGGCAGGACCGTGACAAGCTTGAGCGCTGCTTGAAACTGTACCTGAGCATGTCGCACGTCGAGAATCCGGAAACCGGTTGTGCATTACCGGCATTGGGGGCGGAAATTGCCCGTTCCGACGTGACTGTCCGCCAACAGGCAGAGCACTGGATTTGTCGGCTCCAGGAAAGTTGGGCGGGTGTTCTGCAAAGCGACAGCCTGGCGTGGGCGATTCTGTCGCAATGTATTGGCGCACTGGTCGTAGCGCGCATGCTGGCTAGCCCGGATATCCAGCGCACTGTGCTGAAGTCCAGCTATGAGGAAATTGGCCGTCAGATCGCAAGTCCGAGAACCTGACGCGACGGCCCTGTCTATTTGCAGATGACAATCATGCTGCGGCTGGTATAACCCGCAGGATTGAGGCCAAACGGATAATCGCCGGGCTCTTCCACGGCATCTCCCGACTTGGCAATGACCTTGTATCCCTTGGGCGCGCAGGAGTTGGCGGCGCTGGCGTAGCACTTGTCCCAGGACGAAGACAGTCCGGAACAGTTGATGTGTAACCCTTTCTTGCCGTGCTTGATCTGTGTTTTTGATGTCGCTGCGCAGCCCGCAATTGCAAGTACGGCGATCAGTATCAAAATTCGTTTCATTACTGTCCTTATAGCGTCCCCGGATCTTGTGCCCGGGTCTGGCTGCATTCGCTTTCGATTGACGCCTATCGATATCCCTATCTGAAGTTGTCCATGGTATGACCCAGGGGGGCGGGGCTAAACATGGCCTAATTGAGCGGCAAATACCAGAGCCGTGTCATATCTGCTTTCAATCTGCCGCTACTGCCGGTCTGGCGGCAGTGCTCATGGTCATGGTCGCACCGACGGATGCCAGAATGATGCACAGGATTGCCATCCACTGCGACAGCGAGAGGTATTCGTGAAGGAACAGCAAGCCCGATAACGCGCCGAAGGCGGGCTCAATGCTCATCAGTGTGCCGAAGGTTCTGGCAGGCATGCGGGTCAGAGCGACCATCTCCAGGGTGTAGGGGAGGGCTGTTGACAAGACGGCGACGCCAAGGGCCACAGGGATCAATGAAGGGGTCAGCAACGCGGAGCCAGCATGGACAATACCGATAGGGGCTACGAAGAGCGCCGCGATCATGACCCCCAGTGCGGCGGTTTGCACACCATTATCGGCCCCCGCTTTTTGCCCGAACAGAATGTACAGTGCCCAGCAGATCCCGGCACCCAAGGCATAACCGGCGCCTACCAGATCGATGCCTGCGGTCGCTTCTCCTGTCGGTATCAGTAACAGCAAGCCGACGGCAGCCAGAGCGATCCACAAAAAGTCGATCGCGCGACGCGAGGCGTAGATCGCCACGGCCAATGGGCCGGTGAATTCAAGTGCCACCGCAATGCCCAGCGGGACGGTTTGCAATGACATATAGAAGAGGAAGTTCATGCCGCCCAGCGCCATTCCATAGACGATGACAGTGCGCAGGGATCTTGCGGTGAGCTTTGCCCGCCATGGACGCAGTATCAGCATCATGATCACGCTGGCAAAAATCAGTCGTAATGTTGTCGTCCCTTGAGGGCCAACAACCGAGAACATGCTTTTGGCCAGGGAAGCTCCGGACTGGATCGACGCCATGGCTATGAGCAGCAGCCCAACCGAGAACAGAGTTGAGGCGAGGCTGCGAGGCTGATCATTCATTGCGTGGCATCGTCCGAAAAGAGGAAATAGGGGTATTTCTCTAGCTGTTGGGCAATATATTGCGCACTCCCCGCAGGCGCGTCTATATATAAGCAGTGTTTTTGCGCATATCGGTAGAAAACCGGAATCAGTGCTTGACGGCAGATTCTGGAGGCCTATAATTCGCCCCACTTCCGGCGCAGTCGAAACGGAAAACTCCTTGTAGAACAATGAGTTATGCAGGTTTCGG